>NZ_JAZHLI010000035.1:0-45063 GCF_036549475.1 Aurantimonas sp. A2-1-M11
CTGGGCAGACCCTTCTCGAGCTTGAGGAACTCGCGCAGGAACCCCTCTTTCGCCTGGGCGAACCTTGCCATCGAGACCGCGCCTTGCCCGCCGCACAGCACCGAGCACAGCGCAATCACCAGGAGTTCGTGGAAATCATGCAGTTCGGCATTGCCGGTGCGCGATCATCAAGCCCTTCCCAGCAGGCGACGAATTCTTCCACGACATCCTCCCAACGGCGAAAATCCGCCGTCCAAGCGAAGAATCCATCGCAACCGCAAACGCAAGTGAACAATCAGACTACAAAAATTTCCAAATGCGATTCCCCTGNTCATCAAGCCCTTCCCAGCAGGCGACGAATTCTTCCACGACATCCTCCCAACGGCGAAAATCCGCCGTCCAAGCGAAGAATCCATCGCAACCGCAAACGCAAGTGAACAATCAGACTACAAAAATTTCCAAATGCGATTCCCCTGCCATGGCAGCCGTTCGCAGGCGATGAGGAGAGGAGGAAAGTGTGGTGGACGCATTGGGTTGGCGGTGGAGGCGACGCATTGGCGTCGCGCGATCCCTGCGCCTGTAGAGGACCGGAATGGCCGGTCCAGCGCCCGCGACGGGGGTGTCACGGGCAGGTCCGCGGCGCAGCGGCGCCGCGGGACGCGATCTCGCCCCAAACCGACCAAACGGCCGGATGAGGCGAGGGTAACGAGCCTACAGGATGTCGAGGCTGACCTTGGCGGTGCCCGACTGGATCATGCCGATCTTCGAGGCCGCGGCGCGCGACAGGTCGATGACCCGGCCGCCGTGGAAGGGACCCCGGTCGTTGATGCGCACGACGACGGACTTGCCGTTGCGCCGATTGGTGACGCGCACCTTGGTGCCGAAAGCCAGCGTCTTGTGGGCAGCGGTCATGGAATTCATGTTGAAGCTCTCGCCATTGGCCGTGCGGCGACCGTGGAAGCGCTTTCCGTAATAGGAGGCGGAACCCGAACCGATCGACTTCGTTTCGGCCACGACCGGAGTGATTGCGGCGGAGTACGAACCGACCATCGTTCCCGCGAAAAGCGCGGCCGCCAGAGCGGCCTTCGGCAGAAGCTTCATTATCGTGCTGTCCTTGAATGCGACGTTTGCAACGAAGCCTCCTTCGTCAATTCCTGTGACGAGAACGTGGACGGACTCTGGCAGCAATAGGGTCTTTCTACGATCAGGGAACTTTTTCGACTTTCGCGGAGCGTTCTGGCGGGATTGGAGAATTTTCATCCGAATGCCCGTCTGGATGCGACGGAAATGTCGCGCGCGATCCGCGAGGTGCCGACGGTTCAGACCGCCAGCGGCGGCGTGCGCCCGCTTTCTTCCAGCTCCCATTCCCGCCTGCCAGTCCCGTCCGTCCTGGGACAGCACGAGGTAATTGCGCTCGCTCGCATAGATCGCGCGGCGCGACGGCAGCGGCCGCAGCCGGATGCGGCGTCCGGGCAGGGGACTCTCGCCGAAACGCGCGAGCAGTCCCAGTGCGATCGGATAAGCGCTCCCCGGCGCCGGATGGGAGATGCCCGAGGCGACGAGCTGGTGCAGCAGCGTGCCATCCCGCAGCCGCATCTCGCCGCGCGTCGCCAGATGGATTTCGCCGGACACGACGACGAGGCCGCCCGGCGCACGCTCGCCGCGCTCCGCCAGGCAGTGCAGGAACCGCATCCATTCGCGGCGATGCGCGCGGCTCTGCCACTGGTCGCGCAGATCGTCAGACAGCTTGGCCAGACGCGGCACCACGCCGATCATCAGTTCCGCCAGGCTCAGCCTTGGACCGAGGACGGGCACGCTGGACATCAGGACGATGCGATCCGCTTCCGGCGTCGCCGCCATGGCCGCCTCGAAGGCCGCCCATCCGGCCGGGCCCATGACCCGGTCCGGACGCCGCTCGCTGCGCAGGTCCGGAGCGATGATCGACAGTCCCGGATAACGCAGCGCAACGCCGAGGCTGCGCGCCTGGCGGTCGAGCGCCACCGCCGACAGGTCGGCCTCGTCCGCGGCGAGCTGGAAGATCAGGAACATCTCGCGGGCCGCCTCGAACAGGCCGCGGCCGACCGGGCTGTCGAGCAGCGGCGCCGGATGGCTGCCCCAGCCGTCGATGATGTCGTGGTCGTCCCACATGGAGACCGAGGGCACATGCGCCGACATGGTCTGCAGGGCGGGTCGCGCGAAGCTGGTCAGATAGCGCTCGAAATAGAAGCGCCGGATCGCCACCCGCGCCTCGGCCGTCAGCGGTACCGTCCCACGATCCCGCGGCTTCAGCGTCGTCCAGCGCCGCACGTCCCCGTGGCATGTCAGGACGTCGTCGGCATAGAGCTGGTCGCCCCCCTGCAGCATCAGGGCGAAGGGCGCGCGCCCGTGCTCGGCGATCAGCCGCGTCCACATGGCGTCGCGCTCGGCCAGGTCCCGGGTCAGGTCCCCCTCCTCCTGTCCGTTGCAGGAGACATAGGCGATGCGCGTCGCGCCGCCGTCCGGGCCGACCACCGGAAACTCGGATCCGTCGATGCTGTAGGACGCGGCAACGCCTGCCGGCAGGGTGAAATCGTAGCGCCAGACCGTGCGGCCGAAGAGATTCGCCAGCGCGATCGGTCGCACGGTCTCCCCGTCCGCGACGAGGGTAGGTGCCTCCACGTCCTCTTTCAGCACGAGGAGTGCCGCGAGATGGCCGCGCCGGCCGTCGCCGCCGCGCGCATAAAGGATCGGGCCGATCCGGTCCGGAAGCGGAACGGCGGATTGAGCGGTCTGGATCATCGGTTCCTGTCGGCCTTGCCTGTGACCAAGGCCCTGCCCGGCACCGGTCTCGCCTGCGCCATATAGGACGCCACCGCCGCAGGACCGAATGCCGGCGCGAACATCGCGAAACGGACAGCCAGGCGCGTGGACGCCGGACGCCGGAAAGGAATTAGCGGGAGGCGTCCGGCGCCGGGACGGAAGAAGGAGCGGTCGCGTCGCCGGTCGCGGTCTGGACGCCGGGCAATGGCAGCATCCACTTGTCCAGCGAGGCCGTCTCGTCGGCGGCGGGAGCCGGGGTCGTTTCCGCAGCCGGACGCAGCCGCGCACCCTTGCCGCTGTCGTTCCGGGCGGGTTCCTCGGTCAGGCCCTGCCAGAGCGTCAGGAAGGGATTGGCCGCGTCGGCGGCAGGCTCGCGCGGCGCCATGGCGGTGGCCGTCGCCAGGCCGGCCGGCGCGGCCGACGGCGCCGGGCTTGCCTCGACCGCAGCCTCGCGGACCTCGTCGATCGCTGCTGCGGCGCCTTGCGGCTTGCGCAGATCCGCCTGCGAAGCCATGCGGAAGCCCGCGCTGCGCTGGTCGCGCGAGATCTTCTGGTAGAAGGCGTTGCCGCCGGCGATGACCTTGTAGTGCATGTTGCCGTAGCCGAAGCTCAGCCCGGCCGTATGGAAGAACTTGGCGTCGCCGACCGCGGCGTGGCGCGTGCCCGACAGGACGTCATGGGCGGTCTGCATCGCCAGTTCCCTGCCCGCCCCCATCTCGCGGGTCATGACGCCGGGGGCAAATTGCTTCGGCTGGGCCACCACCTCGCAGACCGAGTCGGGATAGCTCGGCGAGCCGACACGGTTCATCACCACGGTGCCGACGGCGAGCATCCCCTCGCGGCTGGAACGGTTCGATTCGAAGAACATCGCCCGGGCGAGGCATTCCTGGCTCGGGCCGTAGCTCAGGGGCGTGACCACGTCCTCGATCTCCGGCGCACCGACGCAACCGGAGATGACGCCAAGGGACACAAGGGCGGACAGGGCCGGCAGGCGACCACGGATCGACAGCATGTTCATGCCGTAGCCGTGCTCACGAAATGTGTCGTGAAACGGGGCGGGCTGCGCCCCGATCGGCCTTGGCCGGCGTTTCACCGGCCAGTGTTGCCAAAACGCCGCGCCCGGAGCATCCGGGCGGCGGCTTCAAAAGATCGAGCCCGATGCTGCGGGACGATCGGTCAGACCCGGCGTTCGATCATCATCTTGCGGATTTCGGCGATCGCCTTGGCCGGGTTCAGTCCCTTCGGGCAGGACTGGGTGCAGTTCATGATGGTGTGGCAGCGATAGAGCTTGAACGGATCTTCCAGGTCGTCGAGCCTCTCGCCGGTCGCCTCGTCGCGGGAATCGATCAGCCAGCGATAGGCCTGCAGCAGCACGGCCGGGCCGAGATAGCGGTCGCCATTCCACCAGTAGGACGGGCAGGAGGTCTGGCAGCAGAAGCACAGGATGCATTCGTAGAGACCGTCGAGCTTCTCGCGGTCCTCGTGGCTCTGGCGCCACTCGCGCTCGGGCTCCGGCGTGTCGGTCTTCAGCCAGGGCTCGATCGAGCGAAGCTGGGTGTAGGGCACGGTCAGGTCGGGAATCAGGTCCTTGATCACCGGCATGTGCGGCAGCGGATAGACCTTCACGGCGCCGCGGATCTCGTCCATGCCCTTGGTGCAGGCCAGCGTGTTCGACCCGTCGATGTTCATCGCGCAGGAGCCGCAGATGCCCTCGCGGCACGAGCGGCGCAGCGACAGGGTCGAGTCGACCTTGTTCTTGATCCACAACAGCGCGTCGAGAACCATCGGGCCGCAATCGTCGGTATCGACGTAATAGGTGTCGGTCCTCGGGTTTTCCTCGTCGTCCGGCGACCAGCGATAGATTTTGAACTCGCGCACATTCGTCGCGCCCGCCGGCTTGTCCCACACCTTGCCGGGATTGATGGTGGAATTCTTCGGGAGGGCAAGTTCGACCATGAGGATGTATCCGGTGCCTTTCTGGAATCGTTCGCAACATAAAGCGTGCGCTGCAAAACACCAGAGCCGAAACGGCGCGGAAACGCTTCAAATCGTTTGAAGTCCGGCCGTTTTCCGGTGTCTGCGGCGTTGTCTCGCGGCCGTTGCCGGGCGATGCCTGCCTCAGCGATAGATCAGCGTCGGCAGCCACATGGTCAGGGCCGGGATGAAGGTGATCAGGAACAGCACCACGAAGAGCGGCACCAGGAACGGTGCCGTCGCGGACATGCAACGCTCGAACGGAATGCCCGACACCCGCGACAGGACGTAGAGCACCATGCCGATCGGCGGGGTCAGCAGGCCGATCATCAGGTTGAGCACCATGATCACCCCAAAATGCACCGGATCGACGCCCATCTGCATGGCGATCGGCAGCAGCACCGGCGTCAGGATGGTGATCGCCGCCACGGTCTCCATGAAGCAGCCAACGATCAGCAGGATCAGGTTGATCAGCAGCAGCACGACCCACGGATTGTCGGAGATCGACAGGATCAGTGCGGCGAATTGCTCCGGCGCCCGGTTGGAGGTCAGGATCCAGGCGAAGATCGACGCCGCGGCGACGATGAACAGGACCACGGCGGTAGTCTCGATCGTGTCGAAGGAGACCCGCAGGAATCGCTTCAGCGTCAGCGTGCGATAGACCACGAGGCCGAGGATCAGCGCCCAGGCGCAGGCCGCGATCGCCGCCTCCGTCGGCGTGAAGGCGCCGGTCAGGATGCCGCCGACGATGATCACCGGCGTCATCAGCGACAGGAAGGCGCGCTTGAAGGTGAAGCCGAGGATCGACAGCTTGAACGGCTGGTCGACCGGATAATTGCGGCGGCGGGCATAGATCGCGATCATCGCCATCAGCGCGACGGCCATCAAAAGGCCCGGAATGAAGCCGGCGGCGAAGAGCTGGCCGATCGATGCGCCGGCGACGACGCCGTAGATCACCATCGGCAGAGAGGGCGGGATGATCGGCCCGATGGTCGAGGACGCGGCGGTGATGCCGACCGCGAAGCCCGGCTCGTAATTGGCGTCGCGCATCGCCTTGATCTCGATGGCGCCGAGGCCCCCGGCATCGGCGACAGCGGCGCCCGACATGCCGGCGAAGATCACCGAGGCGCCGACATTCACATGGCCGAGACCGCCGCGCATCCAGCCGAAGATCGATTTGGCGAAGTCGAAGATCCGCTCGGTGATGCCGGCCGCGTTCATCAGATTGCCGGCGAGAATGAAGAAGGGGATCGCCAGGAGCGGGAAGGAATCGACGCCGTTGATCATCCGGTGGATGACGACGACGTCGGGCACCCGGCCCTCGACCAGGATGAAGACCGCCGAGGAGCCCGCCAGCGCGATCGCCACGGGCACGCCGAGGACGATCATCCCCAGAAGCAGCACGAACAGCATCGTCAGAAGCATGAGATCCCCGTGGAATGGGTGCGCAGGCGGTCGTCCGGGCGCACCGGCCCGGCGTCGCGGGCGAAGCAATGGATGGCGGCGACGATGATGGCCATCAAAGGCCGGTGCCCGCGAGCGCGAAGCGTTCCGGGTCGATGAGGCGGCTCGTCCCGGTGCGCCAGTGGCGAACGACCGCCGCCAGCGCATAGAGCGTCATCAGTGCGAAGCAGACCGCGACGCCCCAGTAGACCGAGGATTTCGGCACGTCGATCGACACCATCATCTGGTGCGTGCGGCCGGCGAGTTGGGTGCAGAACCAGGCCATCGTGCCATAGAAGGCCAGTGTGATCAGATCGACGGCGATCTGGGCGACGAAGCGCCCCCGCCGCGACAGGTAGCGATAGAACAGCTCGACCGCGATATGGCTTTCCTTGCGGGCCGCCATGATCGAACCGATGAAGGTGACCGCGATCAACAGGAAGCGCGCGATCTCCTCGGTCCAGCCGAGGGAATTGTTGAGCACGTAGCGCGTGAAGAACTGGAGGAAGACCACGAAGGCCAGGAGCCAGAAGACGCCGAACACGACGCCGTCGCTCCAGCGCAGGTCGGACAGGTCGACCGGCTGGTCGGCAAACGGGTTCGGCTCCAGAGGTTGCACGCCCTCTTCTGTGCCGGGATCGATTTCAGGTGACGTCATGGCCGCATCCGGATGTGAAGGCATGCCGGGCGGCCAAGGGGCGCCCGGCATTAATTCGGGTGGCGGGGAGCCTACTTGATCGCCTGCAGGCGGTCGTAGGTCTCCTGGTCCCAGGTGGCGTCGGGGCCGTTGTGGAGCTTCATCGTCGCCTCTCGGAACGGCGTGATGTCGACCTCATGAACATTGACGCCCTGCTCGCGGAACCACTCGGCGAGCTTGGCCTCGTTCTCGCGCACCTGCGTGGTCGCGCATTCGGCGGTCTCCTTGAGCACTTCGGTGAGCGCCGTCCGGTCGGCCTCTTCCATCTGGTCCCAGGTCGGGCCGCCGACGATAGTCAGGAGCGCGTCGTTGATGTGGGCGGTCAGCGAGATGTCCGACTGCACCTCGTGGAACTTCTTGGCCTGGATGGTCGGCAGCGGGTTCTCCTGACCGTCCACCGTGCCCTGCTGCAGGGCGAGATACACTTCGGCGAAGGCAATCGGCGTCGGATTGGCGTTCACCGCCTTCGGGAACATCATGTAGAGTGGGGCATTCGGCACCCGGATCTTCATGCCCTCCATGTCGGCCGGCGTATTGATCGGCTTGTTCGCCGTCACGTGACGCTGACCGTAATAGGTGGTGGCCACGACGTGGTTGCCGGTGGCCTCGTTATAGCCCGCGGCCAGTTCCTCGAAGAGGTCCGAGTTGCGGAACTTGTCCCAGTGGTCGTAGTCGCGGAACATGTAGGGCGCACCGCCGATGGCGATCGGGCCGTAGGCGCGGCCGGCGAAGAGCTGGCCGGTATAGATCACGTCAACGGTGCCGAGGCCGAGGCCCTCATTGATGTCGACTTCCTTGCCGAGCGAGGACGCCGGGAACACCTCGAAGGAGTAGCGATCCTCCGTCGCCGCCTTCAGCTTGTCCGACGCCTCCACCGCACAGGTATGGTACGGCTCGCTGGACTCGTAGACATGGGCAAATTTCAGCGCCGTCTGCGCGGCGGCCGGTTGCGCGGTGAGCGCGATGGCGGTTGCGGCCGAAAGGGCCAGCACGTGCTGTGTGTATTTCATCTTGTTCCTCCCCAATGTATACACTGTTTTCAGGCGATCATATTGATTGCGTCCCATAGCGCAATGGCCCCATCGTCGTTATTGACGATCGCTGCCGCAAGAGCGGTGGCGCGAAGCAAGGCGGGCAGCGGGGCTGCGAGGTATCCGGTCGGTGCGATCGGTCGAGACAGAGGATAGTTCAGACATGTCGACGAATACGGTGCGCCTCGACCCTTCGGACAACGTGGTCACGGCGCTCAAGACGCTGGAAACCGGGGTCGAGGTCGAGCAGACGCGCACGCTCGGACTGGTCCCGCGCGGCCACAAGGTTGCCACCCGGCCGATCCCCAGGGGCGAGCCGGTGATCAAATATGCCCAGGTGATCGGCTATGCCGCCGAGGACATCGCGCCCGGCAGCCACGTCCACACCCAGAATGTCGAGTTCCGCGGCACCGCCCACAATTACGACTTCGCGACCGATCTGCGCCCCGTCGCCATGGTGCCGGAGGCCGAGCGCGACACCTTCATGGGCTATCGCCGCAAGGACGGTCGCGTCGGCACCCGCAACACCATCGCCGTCATCACCTCGGTGAACTGCTCCGCGACGGCGGCGCGCAAGATCGCCGAGGCCTTCGGGCCGGAGGAACTGGCCGCCTATCCCAATGTCGACGGCGTCACCGCCTTCGTCCACGGCACCGGCTGCGGCATGGGCGGCGATGGCGAGGGCTTCGAGGCGCTGCAGCGGATCATGTGGGGCTATGCCCGCCATCCGAACGTCGCGGGCGTCCTGATGGTCGGCCTCGGCTGCGAGGTCAACCAGATCGACTGGCTGCTGGAAGCCTTCGGGATCGAGAAGGGCCCGATGTTCCACGCCATGAACATCCAGGATGTCGCCGGCCTGCGCCGCACGGTCGAGATCGGCGTCGAGAGGGTGCGGGCCATGCTGCCCATCGCCAACGAGGCGCGGCGCGAGCCCTGCCCGGCATCGGAACTGATGGTCGCGCTCCAGTGCGGCGGCTCGGACGCCTGGTCGGGCATCACCGCCAACCCGGCCCTCGGCTATGCCTGCGACCTGCTGGTCGCCCAGGGCGGCACCGGCGTTCTGGCCGAGACGCCGGAGATCTACGGCGCCGAGCACCTTCTGACCCGCCGCGCCAGGGACGAGAAGACCGGCCGCAAGCTGGTCAAGCTGATCGAGTGGTGGGAGGACTACACAGCCCGCAACAAGGGCTCGATGGACAACAACCCCTCGCCCGGCAACAAGAAGGGTGGCCTGACCACGATTCTCGAGAAGTCGCTGGGCGCCGCGGCCAAGGGCGGCACGACGCCGCTGAACGGCGTCTTCCGGTATGGCGAGCGGGTCGACACGCGTGGCTTCGTCTTCATGGATTCGCCCGGCTACGATCCGGCCTCGGTGACCGGCCAGATCGCCTCGGGCTGCAATCTCGTGGCCTTCACCACCGGCCGCGGCTCGGCCGCGGGCTTCAAGCCGTCGCCCTCGATCAAGATCGCCACCAATACCGAGATGTATCGGAAGATGACCGAGGACATGGACATGGACGCCGGCCGGATCGTCTCGGAAGGCCTGTCGATCGAGGCGGCGGGCCGAGAGATCTACCAGCTGCTCCTGCGCATCGCCTCGGGCGAAAAATCGAAATCCGAAGCCCAGGGCCTTGGCGACTATGAATTCGTGCCCTGGCAGATCGGCGCGACGATGTAGGCTGCGGGCCCAAAGGCCTCGGCCACATCGTCCCATGTGCGTCCCGCCGGACTCACAGGGCTAGCGGATCAGCGCGCCGTAATGGCCCACGACCTCGCCGGCCAGCTCATGGCCGCGTTCGGCGGCCCGGGCCGGCTCGATGCCCTCCAGCCGCGCGGCGAGATAGCCGGCGTTGAAGCTGTCGCCCGCGCCGGTTGTGTCGACGACGTCGGCGACCGGGCGGGCAGCGACCTTCTGGACGCTGCCGCCGGCCGCGACCAGCGCCGGATCGGCCCCGTCCTTGACCACCACTTCGCGGGCGCCGCACGCCAGATAGCGCTCGGCCGTCGCTTCGGGCGACGTGTCGCCGAACGCCGCCACCTCGTCGGGAAAGCTCGGCAGGCAGATGCTGGCCACGGCGGCGCCGGCCTCCATGGCGGCCCGCATCTCGTCCGGCTCCGGCCACAGGCGCGGCCGGATATTGGGATCGAAGGCGACGAACTTGCCGGCGGCGCGGGCCGCCCCCAGCATGTCGAGAAGGCGCTGGCGATCCGCCGGCGACAGGATCGCCAGGGTGATGCCGGAACAATAGAAGGCGTCGCCGGCCGCACCGGCCCTGGCGACATGGTCCGGATCGGCCGCCAGCAGCTTCGCCGCGGCGCTGTCGCGCCAATAGGAAAAGCTGCGTTCGGCGCCGTCCAGATGAATCATGTAGAGGCCCGGCATCCGCTCGGGAATCCGCCGGACGAGATCGGTCGCAAGGCCGGCATCGGCGAAGAAGGCCAGCATCTCGTCCGAGGTCGTGTCGGTGCCCAGCGCCGTGTGATAGGCGACGTCCCAACCATCGCCGAGCCCGCGGCGCAGATACCAGGCAGTGTTGAAGGTGTCGCCGGCAAATCCCTTGCGGTAGAGGCCCTCGCCGGCCGACGACAGCTCCACCATGCATTCGCCGATGGAGACGAAGCGCTGCGGCGCCGCGCTCATGCCGGCACCCGGTTTTCGGCTGCGGCGCCGTCGAGTGCCGCCACCGCCGCCATCACGCCGCGCAGTTCCGCCAGCCCGCGCATGCGGCCGATCACCGGATAGCCGGGATGGGTGCCGCGCCCGATGTCGGACAGGAGCTCGTGGCCGTGATCGGGCCGCATGGGGATCGTGGCGTCGGCCCGGCCCTCGGCAAGGCGGCGCCGTTCCTCGGCCATGAGCACGCGCACCAGCGCCACCATGTCGGTATCGCCGGCCAGGTGATCGGCCTCCTCGAAGGAGCCGTCGGGATCCTTCGCGACGTTCCGCAGATGGGCGAAATGGATCTTGTCGGCAAAGCGCGCGGCGATCGCCGGCACGTCGTTCGCCGGATTGGCCCCGAGCGAGCCCGAGCACAGGGTCAGGCCGTTCGCCGGCGACGGTACGGCGTCCAGCACGAAGGCGATGTCGTCGGCGTTGGAGACCACCCGCGGCAGGCCGAAGATCGGGCGGGGCGGATCGTCGGGATGGACGCACAGGCGCATCCCCGCTTCCTCCGCCACCGGCACGACCGCTTCCAGGAACCGCAGGTAGTTGCTGCGCACGTCGTCGCGGGTGATCCCGGCATAGCGCGTCAGGATCTCGCGCAGGCCCGCCACGTCGTAGCGTGCATAGACGCCGGGAAGGCCGGCATTGATGGCGCCGAGCAGCCTGTCGCGATCGGCCTGCGAGGAGGCGTCGAACCAGGCCTTTGCCCGCGCCAGGGTTTCCGGCGCCAACTCGTCTGCCGCCCCCTCGCGCTCCAGCATGAACACGTCGAAGGCGGCGTATTCGTGCATGTTGAAGCGCAGGCTGGTTCCGCCGCCCTCAACCGGCGCGGCCAGCTGGGTGCGCGTCCAGTCGAGCAGCGGCATGAAATTGTAGCAGACGGTCTCGATGCCGCAGGCGGCAAGATTGCACAGCGACTGGCGATAGGTGTCGAACAATGGCTCCAGATCGCCGTCGCCGAGCTTGATGCGCTCGTGTACCGGCAGGCTCTCGACGACGCGCCATTCCAGCCCCAGCGCCGGGTCCGCCCCGATCAGCGCCTGGCGTTCGGCGATCGCCTCGACCGTCCACACCTCGCCATAGGGGATCTCGTGCAGGGCATTGACGATGCCCCGGGCGCCGGTCTGGCGTATCTCCGAAAGCTGGATGCGATCCTGCGGCCCGAACCAGCGCCACGTTTCCTGCATGTCCTGTCCCCACCTGGTCTTGTCGGGCGTCCCCCGCGGGTGCCCCTCGTCCCGCACGTCGGCGCCGGGTTCAGCCCGCGTCGCTGTCGTCGAAATACTGGTCGAACTCGGCCTTCAGGCGAACCAGATGGTCGTTGATCCGGCCGAGATGGATGCGCATCGCCCGGTCCGCCGCTTCGCCGTCCCGGGCCTTGAGGGCGTTGAAGATCGCCACGTGGTCCTCGTAGACCGCCGGCTGGCCGAAGGCCAGCGACAGGAAGCGCATCCGGTCCATCTGCGCCTTCTGCTCGTCGATGAGCTGCCAGGCAAAGCCGCAACCCGCCCCTTGCGCGATGATGCGGTGAAACTCGTCGTCTTCCAGGTGGAAGCTGTGCCGGTCGTCCTTGATCTGGGCGGCGCGCTGCAGCTCGAGATTGGTCTCGAGCCGGCCGATCAGGTCGGTGACGTCGCGCTTGCAGGCCTCGCGCACCACCGCGACCTCCAGCGCCTCGCGGATGAAGCGAGCATTGCGAACCTCGCGCACGGAGATCTTCACCACTTCGGTGCGCCGCTGTGGCTGGATCCGCAGATAGCCGGTCCGGGCGAGTCGGCTGAAGGCCTCGCGCACTGGTTGGCGCGAGACGCCCAGATGCCGCGCCACTTCCGCCTCCGATATGCCGACGCCCGGCAACAGGCGCAGTTCCAGGATCGCCTGGCGCAATTCCGTGAAGACGGCGTCCGCCATTGTGCCCCGTGGCAGGATGGACGCGTCCGGGGACAGGAGGTCGAGAGACATGGGGAACCTTCGTTGACGACGCTCGGATACTAGGATACCAGTTTGATCACAAGCAATGAAATTCGTGGGTGAGGAACGAATGGCGTTACTGGACGAGGATCGGCTGTTTCCGGCGACGCCGAGAGTGCGCGACATCGCTCGCGCAATCTACGAGACGGTCGCCGACCTGCCGATCATCAGTCCGCACGGCCATACCGATCCGCGCTGGTACGCCGAGAACCAGCCCTTTCCCGATCCGGCCCAACTTTTCGTGACGCCCGACCATTACATCTTCCGCATGCTGGTCTCGCAGGGGATCGGGCTGGAAGAGCTCGGCGTGCCCGACGCGAAGGGTGTTGCCAGCCAGACCGACGGCCGGGCCATCTGGCAGCGCTTCGCCAGCCATTATCACCTGTTCCGCGGCACCCCGACCCGGCTGTGGCTCGACCATTCGTTCCAGACCCTGTTCGACATCGACCGGCGGCTTTCCGCCGACACCGCCGACTTCTATTACGACCGCATCTCCGAACGCCTGTCGCAGGAGGCCTATCGGCCGCGGGCGCTGTTCGAGCGCTTCAACATCGAGGCCATCGCCACCACCGAAAGCGCGCTGGACGATCTGGCCCATCACCGCACGATCCGCGACAGCGGCTGGAACGGCCGGGTGATCACCACCTACCGGCCCGACGCCGTCATCGACCCCGACTTCCCCGGCTTTACCGACAATCTCGTGCGGCTCGGCGAGATCACCGGCTGCGACGTCGCCAGCTTCTCCGGCTATCTCGACGCCCACCGCGCCCGCCGCGCCTATTTCCGGGAGTTCGGCGCCACCGCGACCGACCACGGCCATCCGACGGCGCGCACCGCCGACCTGCCGCGCGCCGAGATCGAGGCGCTGTTTGCGAAGATCCGGCAGGGCACGGCCGCCCCGGCCGACCGCGAATTGTTCCGGGCGCAGATGCTGACCGAAATGGCCAGGCTGTCGATCGAGGACGGCATGGTCATGCAGATCCATGCCGGCTCCTGGCGCAGCCATTCGGACGCCATTGCCGCCGGCTTCGGCCGCGACAAGGGCTTCGACATCCCGCAGCCGACCAATTACGTCGCGGCGCTCAAGCCCCTGCTCGACGCGGTCGGGCTGGCGCCCGGCCTGACGGTCATCCTCTTCACGCTCGACGAGACCGTCTATTCGCGCGAACTGGCGCCGCTGGCCGGCGTCTATCCGTGCCTCAAGCTTGGGCCGCCCTGGTGGTTTTTCGATGCACCGGAGGGCATGAAGCGGTTCCGCGAGCAGGTCACCGAGACCGCCGGCTTCTACAACACGGTCGGTTTCAACGACGACACCCGCGCCTTCTGCTCGATCCCCGCCCGGCACGACGTCGCGCGGCGGGTGGACTGCGCCTATCTCGCCGATCTTGTGGTGACCGGACGCCTCGCGGAGGACGAAGCGTTCGAGGTCGCCCACGATCTTGCCTATCGCCTGGCCAAGGAGGCCTACAGGCTCTGACCGGCGGCCGAGCCGCCATTTCTGGGAGGAAGCAGACATGAGCATATTCAGGAAGCTGACGACATCTATCGCACTGGCGACGATGCTGGCGGGGGCGGCCACGGCCGTCTCGGCGCAGGAGATCATGCTGCGCTCGTCGGACACCCATCCCGACGGCTACCCGACCGTCGAGGCGGTCAAGTACATGGGCGAGCTGATCAAGGAACGCACCGACGGCCGGATCGGCATCGAGGTCTATCACTCGGCGCAGCTCGGCGAGGAGAAGGACACGATCGAGCAGACCCAGTTCGGCGTCATCGACCTGAACCGCGTCTCCATGGGCCCCTTCAACAACATCGTCGAGGAGACCCAGGTCGTCTCGCTACCCTACATCTTCCGGTCCATCGACCACATGCACAAGGTGATGGACGGCCCGATCGGCGACGAGATCCTCGCCGCCTTCGAGCCCCACGGCCTGGTGGGCCTCGCCTATTACGACGGCGGCGCCCGCTCCTTCTACAACAGCGAGAAGCCGATCAAGTCGATCGACGACCTCAAGGGCCTGAAGTTCCGGGTCATGCAGTCCGACATCTTCGTGGACATGGTCAACGCGCTCGGCGGCAACGCCACTCCGATGCCCTATGGCGAGGTCTATTCCTCGATCCAGACCGGCGTCATCGAAGGCGCCGAGAACAACTGGCCGAGCTTCGAATCCTCCAAGCACTTCGAGGTCGCCAAGCACTACACGCTCGACGAGCACCTGATCGTGCCGGAAGTCCTCGTCATGTCCAAGCAGAGCTGGGACAAGCTCTCGGCCGAGGACCAGGAGATCGTCCGCACCGCCGCCAAGGAAAGCGTCGCCAAGATGCGCGAACTCTGGGCCGCGCGCGAGGCGGAATCCGAGAAGCTGGTCCGCGAGGCCGGTGTCGAGGTCGTCAAGGACATCGACAAGCAGCCCTTCATCGACGCGATGAAGCCGGTCTACGAGAAATACGTGACCAACGAGAAGCTGCAGGACCTCGTCGCCCGCATCCAGGCGACCGAGTAGCATTCCACGGCACCGGCGGCGCAACGCCGCCGGTGCCGTGGAATGCCTTCGCTGCGTCCCGCCGGCACGGTAGCGGGGAAGCGCCATGCCGGGTCGCACCGGCCCCTTTCCGTCGCAGGCTGATCCCGCTCCATGCGTCACTTTCTCCTGACGATCGAACCGTTCGTGCGCCGGCTGGCGCGGACCGCGCTCTGGGGCGCGGGCATCGGTCTCGTCTCCATGACCCTGATCATCTTCTGGCAGGTCTTCGCCCGCTACGTGCTGAACGACAGCCCCAGCTGGACCGAGTCCACCTCCGTGCAGCTGATGGGCTGGTTCATCTTCCTGGGCGCCTGCGTCGGCATCCACGAGGGCTACCATCTCGGCTTCGACGTCCTCGTTTACGTCGTGCCCGACCGCGGCAAGAAGCTGCTGCGCACCATCTCCGACCTGGCCATCCTCGGCTTCTCGCTGGCGATGATGGTCTATGGCACGCAGCTGATGGCCGGCACCTGGAACACCACGATCCCGACCCTCGGCATTCCCGGCGGCACCACCTTCATGCCGCTGATCGTCGGCGCCGTCCTTTCCATCCTGTTCACGGCCAACCGCATCCTGCGCCGCTATTGCGGGCTCGAGAATGCCAACGCCTTCGCGATTACGGACTGAACCCGGCCATGGACCTCGTCATCCTCTTCGGAAGCTTCGTCTTCCTTCTCCTGATCGGCACGCCGATCGCCTTCTGCCTCGGCATCGCGTCGCTGGCGACGGTGATGTACATGGGCATCCCGCCGCTGATCGTCTTCCAGCGGCTGAATTCCGGCCTCAGCGTCTATGCCTTGCTGGCCATTCCCTTCTTCATCTATGCCGGCGACCTGATGGTGCGCGGCGGCATCGCCTCGCGGCTGGTGGCCTTCGCCGGCTCGCTCGTCGGCCATGCCCGCGGCGGCCTCGGCCAGGTCAATGTCGCGGCCTCCACCCTGTTCGGCGGGGTCTCCGGCTCGGCGGTCGCCGACGCCTCGGCGATCGGCGGCCTGATGGTCCCGCAGATGGAAAAGCGCGGCTACAGCACCGACTACGCGGTCAATATCACCGTCGTCTCGTCGATCATCGCGCTGCTGATGCCGCCGTCCCACAACATGATCATCTACTCGATCTCCGCCGGCGGCTCGATCTCCATCGCCGACCTGTTCACGGCGGGTATCGTCCCGGGCCTGCTGCTCGCGGCGGCGCTGATGTTCGTCGCCTGGCGCGTCGCCATCCGGCAGGGTTATCCGACCGAGACCTTCCCGGGATTTCACGCCGTCGGCATCCTGTTCCTGACCGCCATTCCCGGACTCCTGCTGATCGGCATCATCTTCGGCGGCGTGCGCTCCGGCATCTTCACCGCGACCGAGAGCTCCTGCGTCGCCGTGGTCTATGCGGTGGTCGCCACCATCGTCTGCTACCGCACCCTGACCTTCGCGTCGTTCGTCGAGGCCACCCTCGGCGCGGTGCGCACCACGGCGATGGTGCTGCTGATCATCGGGGCGGCCGCCGCCTTCGGCTGGCTGCTCGCCTATCTGCGCGTTCCGGCCGAACTCGTCGCCTTCATGAAGAGCGTCTCGGACAATCCGTTCGTGATCCTCCTGATGGTCAACTTCATGCTCCTCGGCCTCGGCACCTTCATGGACATGTCGCCGCTGATCATCATCACCACGCCGATCTTCCTGCCCGTGGTGACGGCCTATGGCGTCGACCCGGTGCAGTTCGGCGTGATCATGGTGCTCAATCTGGGCATCGGCCTTTGTACCCCGCCGGTCGGGGCGGTGCTCTTCGTCGGCTGTGCCATCGGCCGGATTTCGGTCTGGCAGGCGATGCGCACCATCTGGCCGTTCTACGGCGCCGCGCTGATCGTGCTCGGCCTCGTCACCTACGTCCCGGCGGTGTCCCTCTGGCTGCCGTCGCTGTTCAAGTGAGCCCGATGCAAAGACTGTCCCTCGCCACCCTGCCCACCCTGCCCGATGCCGTCCGCCGGCCGGCCTACGATCCGCGCCGGACCACCACCGGCATCGTGCATCTGGGGGTGGGCGCCTTCCACCGCGCCCACCAGGCCGTCTATCTCGACGAGATCCTGGCCACCGATTCGCAATGGGCGATCGCCGGCGCGTCGCTGCGCCGGCCCGACATGCGCGACGCGCTGGCGCCCCAGGACAATCTCTACACCGTCGCCTTTCGCTCCTGCGAGGGCGCGCAGCTGCGGGTCATCGGCTCGCTGAAGACGATCCACGTCGCCCCGCGGGACCCCGAGTCGCTTCTGGCGCAGATGTGCGATCCGGCCGTGCGCATCGTCTCGCTCACCGTCACCGAGAAGGGCTATTGCCACGACCCGGCGACCGGCGATCTCAATCCCGCCCATCCCGACATCAAGGCCGACCTCGCCGCCCCGCGCGCGCCGACCTCGGCCCCCGGGCTCATCGCCGAGGCGCTGCGGCGCCGGCGCGACGCCAACATCGTGCCCTTCACCGTGATGCCTTGCGACAATCTCCCGTCCAATGGCGCGACCACGCAGCGGATCGTCTCGCAATATGCCGCCCTGCTCGACGGCGCCCTCGCCCGCTTCGTCGAAGGCGACGTCGCCTTTGCCGGCACCATGGTGGACCGCATCGTGCCGGCGACCGGCGACAGCGACATTGCGGAGATCACCCAGGCGCTCGGCGTCGAGGATGCCTGGCCGGTGGTCAGCGAGCCCTTCGGCCAGTGGGTGATCGAGGATCGCTTCCCGACCGGCCGGCCAGATTTCGCCGCCGTGGGCGCCGAGATGGTCTCCGACGTGGAGGGGCACGAGCGCATGAAGCTGCGCATGCTCAACGGCGCCCATTCGACGCTCGCCTATCTCGGCTATCTCGCCGGCTACCAGACCGTATCCCAGACGATGTCGGACCCGGCCTACGAGACGCTGGTGCGCGGCCTGATGAGCGAGGAAGTGATGCCGACGCTGCACATGCCCGGCACCGATCTCGGCGGCTACCGGGAAGCCCTGGTTGCGCGGTTCCACAATCCGGCGCTCCAGCACCGCACCTGGCAGATCGCCATGGACGGCTCGCAGAAGCTGCCCCAGCGCCTGCTCGGCACGGTCCGCGATCGTATCGCTGCGGGTGCGCCGTTCGAGCGCCTGGCGCTCGGCGTCGCGGCCTGGATGCGCTATGTCACCGGCACCGACGAGGCGGGCGCCCCCATCGACGTGAATGACCCGCTGGCCGACCGGCTGCGAGCGATCGGCGATGCCGCCGGCCGCGATCCCGAGCGCCTCGCCAAGGCCTATCTCGGCATCGGCGACGTCTTCGGCCACGATCTGCGTGACCATCCGGGCTTCAACCGCGCGGTGACCGCTGCCCTTGCCTCGCTGCTGACGCGCGGGGCCGCAAGGACCGTGGCGGACTACGCCCATGCGACCCATTAGAGCGCCGTGCGTGCGACACGCGGCACGGGCAAGGAGAGCTGACTGATGAGCACGATCGTTGAAGCGCCGGGCGAATGGACCATTGTCGACGCCAGCACCCGGCGCCGGATCCTGACCCATTCGCCCGAAATGATGGTCGTGGAGGTCGAGTTCCAGCCGGGCGGCTGCGGCGCCGCCCATTCGCACCCGCATCTGCAGGCAACCTATGTCAGGCAGGGCATCTTCGATTTCACGATTGCGGGCAAGACCCGCCGGGTGACCGCCGGCGACAGCCTGCTCGTCCCCTCCGAGGCCGTGCATTCCTGCGAATCGGCGACCGGCGGAACGCTCATCGACATCTTCACCCCGGCCCGCGAGGACTTCCTCTAAGCCGGCTAACATCAAAGGCAACGGCCCGGACTGCGCCTGCCCTCGCGGCGGGCGCGGCGGCGGAGCCATGTCCAGAACGGAGACCACCATGAAGATCGAGACACGACAGGCGATCGATCCGCGCCATGCCCGCGGCTTCGACACCTCCCAGCTGCGCGCCGAATTCCTGATCGAACAGCCCTTCGTGCCCGGCGAGATCAACCTGGTCTACAGCCATTACGACCGGATGATCGTCGGCGGCGCGGTGCCATCCCGTGGCGACCTCGTCCTCGACAGCGCGAAGGAGACCGGCACGCCGGGCTTCCTCGACCGCCGCGAGGCGGTGATCGTCAATATCGGCGACGCCGGAACCGTGCGCACCGGCAGCCGCAGCCACGAACTCGGCCACCGCGACATGCTCTATGTCGGGCTCGGCGACGGCCCGGTGACCTTTTCCGGCGCCACGTCGCGCTTCTACATCCTCAGCGCGCCGGCGCATCGCCGGTTCGACACGCGGCTGGTCACCATGGATACCGCCAAGCGCGTCGATCTCGGCGCGGCCGCCACGTCCAACGACCGCTCGATCTTCCAGTTCGTCCATCCCGACGTCATGGAGAGCTGCCAGCTCGTGGCGGGCATGACCACGCTGCACGAGGGTTCGGTCTGGAACACCATGCCGGCCCATGTCCACGACCGCCGCTCCGAGGCCTATCTCTATTTCGACCTGCCCGAGGATGCGCGGGTGTTCCACATGATGGGCGAGCCGTCCGAGACCCGCCACCTGGTGGTGAAGAACGAGCAGGCGATCCTGTCGCCGCCCTGGTCGATCCACAGCGGCGCGGGCACGGCGTCCTACACCTTCATCTGGGCCATGGCCGGCGACAATGTCGACTACAAGGACGTGGACATGGTGGCGATGGGGGATCTGCGATGACCACGCCCTTCGACCTCACCGGCAAGCGCGCCTTCGTCACCGGCGCCAATACCGGCATCGGCCAGGGCATTGCCGTAGCCCTCGCCGGGGCCGGCGCGGCGGTCGCCTGCGCCGGGCGCTCCGCCATGACCGAGACGCGCGCGATGATCGAAGCGGCCGGTGGCACCGCCAGCGAACATCTTGCCGACCTCTCCGACACAGGCGCCGCCGTGGCGCTGTTCGAGGCGGCGTCCGCGAAGGACGGCCCCTTCGACATCCTCGTCAACAATGCCGGCATCATCCGGCGGGCCGATGCCGTCGATTTCACCGAAGCCGACTGGGACGACGTGCTCGACCTCAATCTGAAGACGGCCTTCTTCCTGTCCCAGGCCTTCGGCAAGGCGGCGATGGCCGAGAAGCGCCAAGCGGCGATCGTCAACATCGCCTCGGTGCTGTCCTTCCAGGGCGGCATCCGGGTGGCCAGCTACACGGCTTCCAAGCACGGCATCTGCGGCCTGACCCGGCTGCTCGCCTGCGATTGGGCCGCCCGCAACGTCAACGTCAACGCCATCGCGCCCGGCTACATCGTCAGCAACAACACCGAGGCGCTGCGCAAGGACCCGGACCGCTCCGCCGCGATCCTGGGGCGCATTCCCGCGGGCCGCTGGGGCGAGGCCTCGGACATCGGCGGCGCGGCAGTGTTCCTGGCCTCCGATGCCGCGCGCTACGTCCACGGCGCGGTCCTCCCCGTCGATGGCGGCTGGCTGGTCCGCTGACGCCCACCCACGAAAAAGGGCGGCGCCGATGGCACCGCCCTTCCGATAGCCCATGACGCGGGTTCGGTCAGTTCGCCGGCGTCGTCTCCGTCGCCTCGCCGTCCGGCATGGCTTCGCCGTCCGGGGTGGCTTCAGACGGCGCGCCGTCGGTGCCCGAGGCGGCGGTCTCGGCCGCGCAGGAGACCGACGTCGCCTCCAGGAAGGCGAAGATGATCTTCTGGTCCGGTTCGCCGACGCGTCCGTCGCCCATCATGCGCTCGGCCACCGGCGGCGCCACGACGCTGGCGATCAGATAGTCGCGCTGCGGCGGCGACAATTCCTCCATCGCCGCCTCGCCGAGGCAGGTACAGGCGGCCGGGCTCATCTGCTTCATCTGCACGCCGCACAGCCCTGCGATCATCTCCACCTGGTTGCCCTCCGAAACCCGCGGCAGCTCGAACTTGTCGCCGACGGCGTTGCGGGGCTGCTCCGGGGCATCCTCGGACGCCTCCTCGTCCGTGACAGTCGAACCGGCCGGTCCGCCCGAGGCTGTGGCATCGCTGGCCTCACCACCCGCCGCGGCGGGCGTTTCCGGCGTCTCCGTTGCGGCCGGCTCGGTGGGCGTCGGGGCCCCCTGAGCCGCTTCCGCCGCCGGCCGCGATTCGCTTCCCGAGGCAGCACCGTCCTGGGACTGGGCAAGGGCCGGAGCCGCCCCCAGCGCGAGCAGTGCGATGCCCGCAAGGGCGACGCGTTTCGTTCTGGTCATGAATTCCTCCGCAAATCTGTGTCGGTCCGGCCGTTTCCTCAGCCCGTTCCGCGGTGTCCCGTCAGGCCATCTAGGGTCTCAACCCGATCTGTCAGGAGTGGCGGATTGGCCTCGCCCTGTGCGCCGCCTCAGCCGATCCAGAAATAATAGCCGGCCAGCACCAGGCCGATGGCGATGACGAACAGCCGCACCGCGACCTGCGGGACCCGCTTGGCCGCCCAGACGCCGGCATAGCCGCCCAGCGCCACGCCCGGCACCATGGCCAGCGCGCCGGGCCAGTCGACGACGCCGCCGGAGACGAAGACGATGATGGCGGTGATCGCGATGACGTTGGCCAGGAGGTTCTTGATGGCGTTCAGCCGGTGATAGTCGCCGCCCTCGGTCAGGCCGAGCGTCGCCAGCATCATGATGCCCATGCCCGCGCCGAAGAAGCCGCCATAGATCGAGGTGAAGAACTGTACGATCGGGCTGGAGAGATTGCGCCCCCGCGCCGCGTCGTCCTGGTGCCTGGGCTTGGGCTTCAGCCACGGACCGGCGGCGAACAGCGCCGTTGCGCCGAGCAGCAGCCAGGGCACGACGGCCGAGAACTGGTCGTTGTTCAGATAGAGCAGGAACAGCGCGCCGCCGAGCGAGCCGACGGCCGAGACCAGCGCCAGCACGAGGACGCCGCGCCACATCCTAGCGTAGTCCTTGCGATAGGCGAGTGTCGAGGTGACGTAGCCGGGAAGCTGGGCGATGGACGAGGTGGCGTTGGCCACGATCGAGGGCACGCCGATCAGGGTCAGCGCGCCGAAGGAGATGAAGGTGCCGCCGCCGGCCACGGCATTGATGGCGCCGGAGACGAAGCCCGCGACGAACAGGAGGGCGATGACAAGAACGGACATGCGGAGAGATCCTGGAGAAGCCGGACATTCGCCGGCTGGGCGGACGGCGGCCTGGAGCGGAAGGACGCGCACGGATGCGGGCGCGCGCTGGGAACGGCTTCGCACGATCCCCGGGAGGCGACAAGACTGGTGCCGCCGGCACGCGGCTTTCGCCGGACCCGGTGCGGATTCTGGCCGTTTCCTGGTACACCGGTAGTGACAAGCGCCGCAAAGCGTTGTATGGGCACCACCGATTTCCTCAGAATAACTTGACCGTCCCGGCGGCCATGTCGGCTGAGACAAACCTTATCCGGCATGAAACTAAGATTGAGGCTTTGCCATGAACATCATCTCCGAACTTGAGGCCGCCGAGGCCGAGAGGATCAATGCGATCCGTACCATCCCCGAATTTTCCGCCGGCGATACGCTGCGGGTGAACGTCAAGGTGACGGAAGGCACGCGCACGCGCGTCCAGGCCTATGAAGGCGTCTGCATTGCGCGCTCGGGCGCCGGCATCCAGGAGAACTTCACCGTCCGCAAGATCTCCTATGGCGAGGGCGTCGAGCGCGTCTTTCCGATGTATTCGCCGATGCTCGATTCCGTCGAAGTCGTGCGTCGCGGCAAGGTGCGGCGCGCCAAGCTCTATTACCTGCGCGATCGTCGCGGCAAGTCGGCCCGTATCGTCGAGGCGACCAATGTGCGTGCGCGCAAGCTGAACGACGAAGCTCGCCAGGTCGCCGTCGCCGAGCGCGACCGTGCGAAGGCCGAGAAGCAGGCTGCCAAGGACGCCGCCGAGTAATCGGCAGCGACCCGTTTCGTCAGAATTCAAAGCGGCCTTCGGGCCGCTTTTTTTATGTCGAATGTGACGATGCCGTCCGGGGACCGCCCCTTCCCGCGTCAGGCGCGGCCGGGGCCCCAGCCGTCGTCGCGGCGGCGCTCCTCGACCGGATGCCAGCCCCAGCGTACGCCCGCCCACAGGCGTTCATGGACGAGATAGACGCAGAAACCGACGATGCCCGAAGAGACGGCCAGGATGCCGCCCGATGTCAGCGAACCGGTGAAGACATAGCCAAGAGCCGACATGGTCACGAGCCCCAGCCCCTGCCATGAGGTGGCTTTGGTCAGGCTGCGCATGCGGGTTTCCATGGTGTCGTCAATCCTGCTGGGACCAGGGCCGGATGAACGGCGCCTCTGGTCTCTGGTCGATCTGGGATGGCGGCGAGGCGGCAGATGGCAGGCCGAACGCGCCCGCCCGGTGTTCGCCATGCATAGACCAGCGGCAGGGACACGGGAATTCCGTGAATTTTCATGGGAGAAGTCACGATTGCGGATTTTATTCGCGGAACGTGATATTCGTCACCAATCATGGACAAGCGCCAACGATCTCGTCTCTTCCGCGAACGCCTGACGACGGCGATGACGTCGACCGGCACGACCAAGAGCGCCCTCGCCCGCGCCACCGGGGCGGACCGCTCCACCGTCTCGCTGATCCTGTCGTCGGATGACGGCCGCCTGCCCAACGCGCAATTCGCTGCCGAATCGGCGTATGCCCTCGGCGTCTCGTCCGACTGGCTGCTCGGCCTGACCGACCGGCCGGAGCGGACCGCCGAGATGCTGCAGGCGTCGATGCGGATCGAGAAGGCCGCCCGTGCGCCCTCGGACGAGCTGATCTTCCGCTGGCACCAGGAAGCCCGCGGCTACAAGATCCGCCACGTTCCCGCGACCCTGCCGGACATGCTCAAGTCGGAAGACGTGCTGCGCTTCGAATATGGCGACTTCCTCGGCCGCACCTCGGACCAGGCAATCGCCGACATGCGCGACCGCCTGGCCTATCTGCGGGCGCCCGACACGGACTACGAGATCGCCATGCCGATCGACGCGCTGGAGGGTTTTGCCGCCGGCGAGGGTTACTGGCGCGGCCTGCCCGCTTCCGAGCGTCGCGCACAGCTGGAGCGGATGCGCCATCTCACCGAGGAGCTCTATCCCTCGCTCCGGCTCTATCTCTTCGATCGCAAGAAGGTGTTTTCGGCGCCGGTGACGGTGTTTGGCCCCCTGCAGGCGATCATCTATGTCGGGCGCTTCTACCTTGCCTTCCGCGAACGCCGGCAGGTACTGGAACTGACCCGGCACATTGACGGCCTGATTCGCGAATCCGAATTCGAGGCCCGGCACACCCCCGCCTTCATCGAACGGCTGGCCGTGCCGGACTGACCCGGAATGATCAGGTGGTCGTGGCGGCATCCCGCGCGTCGGCAAAACCATGGACCGAGCGCAGCGTGTCGGCGCGCGAGTCGCCCGCGCCCGAAATCACGCTGAACGAGCCATCCGTCTCCAGGATGACCGCCTCCACGCTGCCAAGCTCGGCCTTGCCTTGGGACCGGACAGCAGCCAGCACCTCGTCCTCGGTCACCCGTTCCTTGTGCAGCGCCGGCGTCAGGAAGCGCCCGCGATAGAACAGCAGCGAGGGCTCGGCCTTGATCAGGTCGCGAAAGCGCGGCGAATGGACCGACGCCGTGGCGACGACATATTGCAGCCCGCACAGGAGGACAAATGCCAGCAGCCCCTCGGTCAGCGTCACGTCCTTGCTCAGCAGCACAGTGGCCAGCGTCGAGCCGAGCGCGACCGTGACGACGAGATCGAAGGCGTTCATCTTCGACAGGGTGCGCTTGCCGGTCACGCGCAGCAGAAGGACGAGCCCGACATAGGCCAAACCCCCGACGATCAGGATGCGGACGAGGTCGTGCCAGCTGTCGAAGAACATGATGGGTCGACTCCTGAAGGGTTCACGCGCGGCGCGCGGCATCGTGCCGGCGCCCGCCAGGTTTCAACCGCCCGCTGGCCCGCATGTTCCGTCGCTTTGGCACCGGGCACGCGCATCCCGGATTGTCACCCGCCCCCGCAATCGCTATTTTACCCGCATGCATCGGATCCGGACCATGAAGGCGCGTCGACGCCTGCCGACCAGCGAGGGCTTCGCCAGGCTCTCCGATCACGCGCGGCTGCCGGGACGCTTCTTCTATCGCCTGTTCGCGGCCGACGGCCTGTAGGCGAGCAGCGGATGCCGGGCCCAGCGCCCGCACGCCACCGATCTTCCCCTTGCGAGAACCGGCCGGAGCCTTGCGCCCGCCGGAGAAGGACCGACCCATGAGCCAGGCCAAACCCCGCACCCTCTACGACAAGATCTGGGACGAGCACCTCGTCGCGCAGCAGCCGGACGGCTCCTGCCTGCTCTATATCGACCGGCATCTGGTGCACGAGGTCACCAGTCCGCAGGCCTTCGAGGGCCTGCGCCTGACCGATCGCAAGGTGCGCCAGCCGGAGCGCACGCTCGCCGTCGTCGACCACAACGTGCCGACGACCGCCGACCGGGTGAACGGAATCAAGAACGAGGAAAGCCGCATCCAGGTCGAGGCGCTTGCGCGGAATGCTGCCGATTTCGGCATCGAATATTACGACGCTGCCGACCGCCGGCAGGGCATCGTCCACATCATCGGCCCCGAGCAGGGCTTCACCCTGCCCGGCATGACCATCGTGTGCGGCGACAGCCACACCTCGACCCATGGCGCCTTCGGCGCACTCGCCCACGGCATCGGCACCTCGGAGGTCGAGCATGTGCTCGCCACCCAGACGCTGATCCAGTCCAAGGCGAAGAACATGCTGGTGCAGGTCGACGGCCAGCTGCCGGAGGGCGTCACCTCCAAGGACATCATCCTGGCCATCATCGGCCAGATCGGCACCGCCGGCGGCACCGGCCACGTCATCGAATATGCCGGCGAGGCGATCCGCGGCCTGTCGATGGAAGGCCGCATGACGGTCTGCAACATGTCGGTCGAGGCCGGTGCCCGCGCCGGCCTGATCGCGCCGGACGAGACCACCTATCGCTACATCGAGGGCCGGCCCCGCGCGCCCAAGGGCGAGGCCTTCGCGATGGCGGTCGACTACTGGCGCAGCCTCACCTCGGACGAAGGCGCCCATTACGACAAGGTCGTGCATCTGGACGCCGCCAACCTGCCGCCGATCGTCTCCTGGGGCTCATCGCCCGAGGACGTGGTCTCGATCGAGGGCGTCGTGCCCGATCCGGCGGAGATCGAGAACGAGAACAAGCGCAAGTCCAAGGAGCGCGCCCTCGAATATATGGGTCTGACGCCGGGCACGAAGATGACCGACATCAAGGTCGACAAGATCTTCATCGGCTCCTGCACCAACGGCCGCATCGAGGATCTGCGCGCTGCCGCCAAGGTCGTCGAGGGCCGCCGCATCGCCGCGGGCGTGTCCGGCATGATCGTGCCGGGCTCCGGGCTGGTGAAGGCGCAGGCCGAGGAAGAGGGGCTGGACGTCATCTTCAAGGACGCCGGGTTCGAATGGCGCGAGGCGGGCTGCTCCATGTGCCTGGGCATGAACGAGGACCGGCTCGAGGCCGGCGAGCGCTGCGCCTCCACCTCGAACCGCAATTTCGAGGGTCGCCAAGGCTACAGGGGCCGCACCCATCTGGTCTCGCCGTCCATGGCGGCGGCGGCGGCCATCGCCGGTCACTTCGTCGACATCCGCGACTGGCGCTGACGCGCAGAAGCGATGCCAAGGCAGCAATCAGGGGCGGGACCGGCAAAGGCTCCATCCTTTTTTGCTTGGGTCCATCGGCGGCGCGCAGGCTTGACGCCCGCCGCGTTCCAGCCGACACAGACCGCATGGACATACCGGCCCCCGATATCGACATCCGGCGCCTGCGCCTGGGCGATGCGCGCGACCTCGCGCCGCTGATCTCCGCCTATAACCAGTCGCTGTTCCGCGGCCCCCCGGGCGCGCCGGACACCTACTACGCCGAACAATTGCTGCAGGACCGGACCGCCGAGGTGCTGGGCGCGCGGCTCGACGGCCGCCTCGTCGCCTTCGTGATCTTCTACGACCTGCCGGACGTGTGGACCGGCATGCGTTCGGGGCTCGCCGACCATATCTATGTGGACCACCAGCATCGCCGCAAAGGCATCGCCAAGGCGATGGTCGATGTCCTGGCCGAGGAAGCCGACGGGCGCGGATGGTCCAAGCTGGTGCTGCACGCGCCCCGCACGCCCGGAACCGGACGCGGTCTCTACGAGAAGGTCGCCGATCCCGCCGACTGGGCGAGCTATGTCATACGCTTCCGCGACCGTGACCCGTCGGATCGCTGATTCGACGCGGCGGACCGGCGTACGAAAGCCGCGCGTCGGACGCGCGCTCTTGCCGCGCCTAATCGATTAAGCCGGGCGGGGCCCGCCGCTCCTGCGCCGAAAGGGTTGCTTTCGCAGTTGCGATAAGCCTTTTAGAACCGTTCCGATCGCTGTAGGGGATGGGCGACCCGGCCCCCGCGCACAGCGCCAGGCCAATGCGAGGACAAGAAGGCACCCATGTCCGACCTCAAGACTGCGCGGCCGCTGTCGCCGCATCTTTCGATCTACCGATTCCGTCCGACCATGGCGATGTCGATCCTGCACCGCATCACCGGCTCGGCGCTCTATGTGGGCACGCTGCTGTTCGTCTGGTGGCTCGTCGCCGCCGCGAGCGGACCGGAGGCCTTCTCCTACGCCTCGGCCTTCTTCGGCTCGATCATCGGCCGGCTGATCCTGTTCGGCTACACCTGGGCGCTGCTCCACCACATGTTCGGCGGTATTCGCCACCTGGTCTGGGACACCGGCATCGGGCTCGGCAAGGAGACGTCGACGATGCTGGCACAGGCCACGCTGGTCGCCTCGCTCGTCTTCACGCTGGTCCTGTGGATCGGCCTCGTGGTCTTCGGCTGAGGGATAGATCCATGACCGATATGAGAACCCCCCTTCGCCGTGTCCGCGGCCTCGGCTCCGCACGGGAAGGCACGGGCCATTTCTGGCAGCAGCGCCTGTCGGCGATTTCCAACGTCGTCCTGATCACCGCCTTCGTGATCCTGCTCATCGCCCTGCACGACGAGCCCTATGCCGAAGTCCGCATGGCCCTCGCCCATCCGCTGGTGGGACTGCTGGTCGCACTCACCGTGATCTCCTTCACGTACCATATGCGTCTCGGCATGCAGGTGATCATCGAGGACTACATCCACGGCACGACGAAGCTGCCGCTGCTGATCCTCAACAATTTCTTTGCCATCGCCATCGCCGTCGCGTGCCTCTTCGCGATCGCCCGGATGAGCTTCGGAGTCTGACCATGGCCATCAATGGCACCAACGCAAACGGCCAGCCGCACCGCACCGCGCCGTCCCAGAACGGCAAGGCCTACGAATTCACCGACCACACCTTCGACGTCGTGGTCGTCGGCGCCGGTGGCGCCGGTCTGCGCGCCACCCTCGGCGCGGCCCAGGCGGGCCTAAAGACCGCCTGCATCACCAAGGTCTTCCCGACCCGGTCCCATACCGTCGCGGCCCAGGGCGGCGTTGCCGCCTCGCTCGGCAACATGGGCAAGGACGA
This sequence comes from Aurantimonas sp. A2-1-M11, assembly GCF_036549475.1. Taxonomy (NCBI): domain Bacteria; kingdom Pseudomonadati; phylum Pseudomonadota; class Alphaproteobacteria; order Hyphomicrobiales; family Aurantimonadaceae; genus Aurantimonas; species Aurantimonas sp. A2-1-M11. The sequence continues at coordinate 28,558 of NZ_JAZHLI010000035.1, forward strand.
CTGGCGCTGGCACATGTACGACACCGTCAAGGGGTCGGACTGGCTGGGCGACCAGGACGCAATCGAGTATCTGGTCCGCAACGCGCCGGCCGCCGTCTACGAGTTGGAGCATTTCGGCGTGCCCTTCTCGCGCACCGAGGACGGCAGGATCTACCAGCGGCCCTTCGGCGGCATGACCACCGAGTTCGGCCAAGGCCCCGCCGCGCAGCGCACCTGCGCCGCCGCCGACCGGACCGGCCACGCCATCCTGCATACGCTCTATGGCCAGTCGCTGCGCCATTCGTCCGAGTTCTTCATCGAGTATTTCGCCATCGACCTGATCATGGACGAGGAAGGCGTATGCCGCGGCGTCGTGGCGCTCTGCCTCGATGACGGCACCCTGCACCGCTTCCGCGCCAAGAAGACGATCCTGGCCACCGGCGGCTATGGCCGCGCCTATTTCTCCGCCACCTCGGCCCATACCTGCACCGGCGACGGCGGCGGCATGGTGCTGCGCGCCGGCCTGCCCCTGCAGGACATGGAATTCGTGCAGTTCCACCCGACCGGCATCTACGGCGCCGGCTGCCTGATCACCGAGGGCTCGCGCGGCGAAGGCGGCTATCTGACCAATTCCGAGGGCGAGCGCTTCATGGAGCGCTACGCCCCCTCGGCCAAGGATCTCGCCTCGCGCGACGTGGTCTCGCGTTCGATGACGATGGAGATCCGCGAGGGTCGCGGCGTCGGCAAGAACAAGGACCACATCCACCTGCACCTCGATCATCTCGATCCGGCGGTGCTGCACGAGCGGCTTCCGGGCATCTCGGAATCGGCGCGGATCTTCGCCGGCGTCGACGTCACCAAGGAGCCGATCCCGGTGCTGCCGACGGTCCATTACAACATGGGCGGCATCCCGACGAACTTCCACGGCGAGGTCCTGACCAAGAAGAACGGCGATGCCGACACGGTCGTGCCCGGCCTGATGGCCGTCGGCGAGGCCGGCTGCGTGTCGGTCCACGGCGCCAACCGGCTCGGCTCGAACTCGCTAATCGATCTCGTCGTCTTCGGCCGTGCTGCGGGCATCCGCTGTGCCGAGACGGTCAGCGCATCGGAAGAGCAGCCCGATCTGCCGGCCGGCGCGGGTGACAACGCCCTCGCCCGGCTCGACCGCTTCCGCTACGCCGACGGCGCGACGCCGACCGCAGAGCTGCGCAGCAACATGCAGAACACCATGCAGTCGAACTGCGCCGTGTTCCGCACCGGCGAGATCCTCGACGAAGGCCACACCAAGATCCACGAGGTCTGGGCGGCGTCCGACGACATTCGCGTCACCGACCGCTCGATGATCTGGAACACCGACCTGATCGAGACGCTGGAATACGACAATCTCATCGCCCAGGCCGTGGTGACCATGGATTCGGCGCGCAACCGCACCGAGTCCCGCGGCGCCCATGCCCGCGAGGATTTCCCCGATCGCGACGACGCCAACTGGATGAAGCACACCCTGTCCTTCTGCGACACGGCCGCCAAGACCGTGATGCTCGACGACCGGCCGGTGCACACCTACACGCTGTCGAACCAGATCGACTATATCGAGCCGAAGAAGCGGGTTTACTGAAGACCGGCCGGCGGGCCCTGCCCGCCGGCTCGTGCCTTGCTAGACGGGCTTGGCCGGCAGCAGGTCGGGACGCCGCGCGCGGGTGATCCGCTCGGCCTGCTCATGGCGCCAGCGCGCCACCGCGCCATGATCGCCCGAGGTCAGCACCGCGGGGATGGTCTGCCCCTCCCATTCGGCCGGCCGCGTGTAGTGGGGATGCTCCAGGAGCCCCCCTTCGAAGCTTTCCGCATCGCCCGAAACCGCATTCCCCATGACGCCGGGCAAAAGCCGCACAACGGCGTCCAGCAGCACCAGCGCGCCGATCTCGCCGCCCGACAGGATGTAGTCGCCGATCGAGATCTCCTCGAGCCCGCGGCCGGCGATCACCCGCTCGTCGACGCCCTCGAAGCGGCCGCAGACGATCACTGCCCCTTCGCCCGACGCCAGCGCGCGCACCCGTTCCTGGGTCAGCGGCCGGCCGCGTGGGCTCATCAGGATGCGCGGCCGGGTGTCGCCCGGCGGCGCTGCATGGTCGATCGCCTCGGCCAGGACGTCGCTGCGCATCACCATTCCCGCGCCGCCGCCCGACGGCGTGTCGTCGACCATGCGGTGGCGGCCGACGCCGAAATCGCGGATCTGCACCGTCTCCAGGGAGTAGTCTCCCCGCTCGAGTGCACGGCCGGCCAGCGACACGCCGAGCGGGCCGGGAAACATCTCCGGATAGAGCGTCAGGATGGAGGCGCGAAAGCTCATGAAGCGCTCAGCCGAGTGCCTCGCTGGCGCCGGCCTCGATGATCTTCAGCTCGCGGTGCAGGACCTCGACGGAGGCGAGCGCCGCGCGCCAGGCGGCGACATGGTCCGACTTGGCGTGCCGCTCGAGATCGGCGCGGGTCTCCCATTCCTCGTAGACGCGCAGGAGGCCCGGCTCGACCATGTCCTCGGCGAAGGAATAGACGAGACAGCCCTGTTCCTGGCGGGTCTCGGCGATGACGGCGCGGGCGGCCTCGCGCACGCGGTCGAGATCGGCCGGGTCGAGGCGCTGGATGCCGGAAACGATGATCATGATGGTGTCCTCCCTTGCAGCGGCGTCCGGCCCCCTTGCCGGCGTGCCCTACCGGCAGTTGGTTACGCAATCGCACCGGGCGAGTAAACCGAAACAGGCACTGCCTAACGCTCCGGGCTGCCCGCGTCGTCGCCGCTCTCCGGGGGCGGTTCGTCATCGGCCGCCGCAAGTCCCGCCGGGCCCGGCTCGACGGCCATCAGCCGCCGTTCCGCGTCGATCACCGGGATCGCCGCCTCGGAGAAGGGGATCATCATTGTCTGCCCCTTGGAGGGGCGGATCTCGACGATGTCGCCGGCGCCGAAATCATGGAAGGCGATCACCGTGCCGATCGGTTCGCCGGCGGTGGTCTCCACGGCGTAGCCGACGAGGTCCTGCAGGTAGAATTCGTCCGAATCGGCGGGATCGGGCAGCACCGATCGGTCGACGAACAGCTCGCGGCCGTTCAGCCGTTCGGCATGGTTGCGGTCGGCGACTTCCTTGAAGCGCACCACGACGACATTCTTGGCAAGGCGCGCCGAGGCGACCGTGTAGCGATTGCCGGAGGCGTCGACGAGCGGGCCGTAGGCACCGAGATCGGTGGGATCGGCGGTGAAAGAGCGCACCCGGCATTCGCCCTTGATGCCCTGCGCGCCGCCGATGACGCCGAGAAGAACCGGATGGTCGAGCTTGCCGGTATCAGACATGGGCGATCGTAAGGTTCACGCTTCGGCGCTGCGCGCCGGGGACCGCTTGCTGCATCGAGGACGACTCACTGGTTCAAGGACGCGATGGATGGCCGAGAATAGCCGGCACTGCCCACCTTGGCGACAGCGCTGCCCCCGACCCGAGTGGGGCGTGCGTCAGCTCGACAGGCCGGACCCGTCGCGCCGGCGATCACGGTTCTCGTCCTCGTAATGCTTGCGCTTGGCCTCGTACATCTCGGCATCGGCCCGCTTGACCGTCTCCTCCAGACGTTCGCCGGGACGGGCGGTCGCCACGCCGAGCGAGAAGGACAGGTCCGCTCCCGTGTAGAACTGGTTGTTGACCTCGACCAGCTCGGCAATGCTCTCGGCCAGCTGCAGCCCGTCTTCCTTGCTGCTCGCCGGCATCATGACGACGAATTCGTCGCCGCCGATCCGCGCCACGTGGCAGGGCTCGTGCACCGCCTCGTTGAGCACTTCGCCCGCCCGGCGCAGCAGCGCGTCGCCTGCCGCATGGCCCATCACGTCGTTGACGGTCTTGAGGCCGTTGAGGTCGGCGACGATCAGCGTCACCGGCATCGGCCCCTTGCGCTCCAGCCGGTTCAGCTCGTCGACGAAGAAGGAGCGGTTGTAGAGCTTGGTCAGGATGTCGTGCTTGCCCAGATATTCCAGATAGGCCTCGGCCTTCTTGCGGGCGGTGATGTCGGTCAGCGCCACCTGCACCAGCGACCAGTCGCTTTCGCGCCCCGGAAACACCGAGAACTGCATGTGGACGTGCAGCGGTTCACCGCCGAGGGTGTAATTGACCACCTCGCGCTGCTGGAACAGCTTGCCCTGCCACAGATCGACGAGCTGCTCGCGGAAATGCTGCTCCATGGCGCCGCGGAACACCTCCCCCAGCCGGCTCAGGAGATCCTCGCGGCTGTCCGCGCCGAACAGCTCCAGCGTATGCCGGTTGACGTCGATCACCCGGATTTCCGACAGGCAGCGGCTGACGAAGTCGGGATGCACGTCGACGAAGGTGCGGAAATCGGTGATCCCGCGCAGCCGCGCGTCGTCGATCAGCACCTTCACCGCGGAAAAGTCCTCGACCCAGAGCGAGACCGGCGAATGCTCGAACAGCCCGCGGGCGAAGGCTTCGCTGACGGCGAGTTCGCGGCGCCTGTCCTCGCGCTCGGTGACGTCCTCGGTGGAGATCAGCAGTCGCTTCCAGTCGCTCTCGTGACCGGGCAGAAGCCGCGCCTTGAGCTGCACGTCGAGGCGCTTGCCGGTGAGCGTGTAATTGACGGCGTAGCTCTCGAACTCGGTCTGCCCGTCCCAGAGCTGGATCAGCTCTTCCTTGTGGCTGTCCAGCATGTCGCCGGAGAAGACCGTGTCGAGATTGGCGGAAATGTCTTCGAAGCTCTTCGCCTCGAACAGGGCCAGCGTGCACTGGTTCACATCGATCAGCCGGATCCGGCGGGCGGCCGCAGCGACACGCGAGGGATCGGCGTCGAGAAATTCGCGGATGCAGATCACGCCCTCGGCGCGCCATTCCTCGAACAGCGCATTGACGCCGCTGTAGTCCTCGATCCACAGCGGCACGGGGGCCAGGTCGAAGATCGCGGTCTCCGTCCAGCCGGCAGGGTCTGCACCACCGGTTTTTCCGGTGGTGGATATCATGGCATCAGGCATGGAAAGCAGCATCCCTTGTGGTGGACGATCTGAATCCGGGAAGTCCCGACGCCGCCCCTTACGTAAACGGCGCCTTGAGGCGCCGTTTAGCAAGGAGATGATGCCGCGCCAAGCTTGCTCGACGCTTTACTCGGCGGAAGCAGGTGCCTCGTCGGCCGGCGCTTCCTCGGCCGGCGCGTTCTTGGCGGCTTCCGCCTCGGCTGCAGCGGTTGCGGCTGCGGTCGCTGCGTCTTCCTCGCGCTGCTTGCGCTCGGCCTCGCGCTCCTGCGCCTTCTTGCCCGGGAGGCCCTTGGTCGGGTTCGCGCGGGTCGGGCGGCTCATGATGCCGGCCTGGTCCAGGAAGCGCAGGACGCGGTCGGTCGGCTGCGCGCCCTCCGAGAGCCAATGCTTGATCCGCTCCTCGTTGAGCGTGACGCGCTGGGCGTCCTTCGGCAGCATCGGGTTCCACGAACCGAGCTGCTCGACGAAGCGGCCGTCGCGGGGCGCGCGGGCGTCGGCGACGACGACGTGGTAGTAGGGCCGCTTCTTGGAGCCGGCACGGGCGAGACGCATCTTCAGGGGCATGGGTATGTCCTTCGGGTTCGAGGTCGGCGTCTGTGCGCCGGATCCGGGGTTGTCGTCGTTAGGTGTGTCGGTCGGGCCGCAGGGCCGTCACTTCTTCTTTGCCGGCAGTCCCGGCAGCCCCGGGAGACCGCCGCCGGGCATGCCGCCCGGTCCGCCGATGCCGGGGGGAAGTCCTTTGGGAAGGCCGGGCATGCCGCCGCCTTGCGCGGCCTTGGCCAGGGCTTCCAGTTCCTTGGGGTCCATCTTCGACAGGTCGGGCATACCGCCGGGCATGCCGCCCCCCATCCCGCCAAGGCCCATCTTGCCGGCCAGGCCGCCCATCATCTTGCCCATCATGCCGCCCTTGCCCTTGCCCATGGACTTCATCATGTCGGCCATCTGGCGGTGCATCTTGAGCAGCTTGTTGATCTCGGCGGACGAGGTGCCGGAGCCTGCGGCGATGCGCTTCTTGCGGCTGTGCTTGAGGATGTCGGGATTGCCCCGTTCCTTGGCGGTCATCGAGGAGATGATGGCGAGCTGGCGCTTCAGCATCTTGTCGTCGAGGCCGGCGGCGGACATCTGGTCCTTCATCTTCCCCATGCCGGGCATCAGGCCCATCATGCCGCCCATGCCGCCCATCTTCTGCATCTGGCCGATCTGCTCGGCGAGGTCGTTCAGGTCGAACTTCCCCGACTGCATCTTCTTGGCCATCGCCGCGGCCTTTTCCGCGTCGATGTTCTCGGCGGCCTTCTCGACGAGGCTGACGATGTCGCCCATGCCGAGGATGCGGTCGGCGATGCGCGAGGGATGGAAATCCTCCAGCGCGTCCATCTTCTCGCCGGTACCGATCAGCTTGATCGGCTTGCCGGTGACGGCGCGCATGGAGAGCGCCGCACCGCCGCGGCCGTCGCCGTCGACGCGGGTGAGGACAATGCCGGTGATGCCGACACGCTCGTCGAAGGAGCGCGCCAGGTTGACGGCGTCCTGACCGGTCAGCGAGTCGGCGACGAGCAGGATCTCGTGCGGCTGGGTCGCCCGCTTGATGTCGGCCATCTCGACCATCAACGGCTCGTCGATATGGGTCCGGCCGGCGGTATCGAGAATGACGACGTCGTAGCCGCCAAGCCTGGCCGCCTGCCGGGCACGGGCGGCGATCTCCACCGGGCCCTGGCCGGCGATGATCGGCAGCGTCGCGACGCCGGTCTGCTCGCCCAGAACGCGCAACTGCTCCTGCGCAGCCGGACGGCGCGTGTCGAGCGAGGCCATCAGCACCTTCTTGCGCTGGCGCTCGGTCAGGCGCTTGGCAAGCTTGCCGGTGGTGGTCGTCTTGCCCGAGCCCTGCAGGCCGACCATCATCAGGACGACCGGCGCAGGGGCATTCAGGTCGATCGCGACCTGATCGCTGCCGAGGGTGGCGACCAGCTCGTCATGGACGATCTTGACGACCATCTGGCCGGGCCGGATGGACTTCAGGATTTCCGCGCCGACGGCCTTGGCGCGCACGCGGTCGGTGAAGTCGCGGACCACTTCCAGCGCGACGTCGGCCTCCAGCAGCGCCCGTCGGACCTCGCGCAGCGCGGCCGCCACGTCCTTGTCGGACAGGGCGCCGCGGCCGGTGAGGCCGTTCAGGATGGACCCGAGGCGGTCCTGGAGTGAATCGAACATGCGTGCTTCCTTCCCGTCCTTCCGAACACGTCCGGAAGGTGGTTCGCTTCCATCGGCTCGCGCAACCCCCGAGGCTCCGATCCCTGCCCGTCCGGGCAAGGCTCAAAGCACGATCGCATCCGCGGGCGAAACTCGCTGGCGGATGTTGACCTCCATGCGGCTCTTGCGAGGGGCATGGTCGGCGGGTCGCGGACAGATGTCGCGGATTTGCGTCTGCAGAAATACCACGCGGCCCGGAATGTCAAGCTTCCCGTCCCTTGCGGAACGCCAGGGGTGGACGAATGCCGGCCGGGCGACATCATGGGAGCGCCGCGCCGGGCAGGCCACCACCGCGCCGGCAACACCGTCGCCGCCCAGCGATCGATGTCGAAAGGGCCATGCATGATCCTCTGCCAAGCGTACCGAAGCCAGCGTCGGACCCGATGCCGCGCGGGGTCGCGATGATCGCCCCACTCGCCATCGGCGCGGCGACGGCCTTCCTGGTCTTCGCTGCCATCATTCCTTTCGCCCGGATCTCCCTCGGCATCGTCCGCGTCTTCGGTTTTCCGCGGCTGCAGTTCCTGGTCCTGACCCTGGCGCTGATGCCGGTGACGATCTGGCTGGTCGCCGATCCCTGGATGCGCTGGGGGCTGGTCGCCGCGCAGGCCCTGGCCGCGATCGTCCATCTCGCGACCATCGCCCAGTTCACTCCGCTGCGCCCGCAGCAGTCGAGGCGCTTCGAGGGCGATCCGCGCGGGTCGCAGACGCTGTCGCTGGTCTCCTGCAACGTGAAGATGTCGAACACCGCCTTCGACCGGGCCATCGCCGTCGTCCGCGATGCCGATCCGGATATCGCGATCTTCATGGAGGTCGACGACAAATGGGCGAAGGCGCTGCAGGAGCTGGCGCGCGGCTACCGGGACGTCGTCTGGGAACCGCTCGACAACAGCTACGGCATGATCGTCATGTCCCGGCTGGCGCTGTCGGACTGCCGCGTCGAGCGACTGGTCATGGACGATGTGCCGTCGGTGATCACCGCCGCGACCCTGCCCAATGGCGCACGCTTCCGGCTCTACGCCGTCCATCCCGAGCCGCCGGTGCCGAACGCCGATTCCGCCGGCCGCGATGCCGAACTCCTGATCGTCGCCGACCGCGTGGCCGAGGACCCGTTGCCGGCTGTCGTCTGCGGCGACCTGAACGACGTCGCCTGGTCGCACACGACCCGGCTTTTCCAGCGCCTGTCGCGGCTGCTCGATCCGCGCGTCGGGCGCGGCTTCTACAATACCTTCGATGCGCGCTTCTGGTTCATGCGCTGGCCCCTAGACCACCTGTTCCACGACCCGCGCTTCGAACTGGTGGAGATGGACCGGCTCGACCCCGTGGGGTCGGATCATTTCCCCATCCTGTTCCGACTGGCGCTGACCAGCTCGCCCGACGCGGTGAACAATCCGGCCGGCAGCGACCGGGCCGACCGGCAGGAACGGGCCGACATCATGGACGATGCCGAAGATCTCGACCGGGACGCCATCGGGACCGATTGGGAGAAATAGCCGCCACCTGGAGGAGAGCGCTCGCAGATCGTTAGTCGGAAACGGAACGACTTCGCCCATCCGGCATTCTGTGCCGGAACGACGCACGACGATCCTTGCTGTTGCGGCCTTGAAAGAGGCCGCGGCGGGGGCCGGAGCGCATTCCGGGCGGCCTGCCGCCGAATCCTTCAAGAACGGAGCATCCCATGAGCGACCTGCGTGAGCCCGAGCGCGAGCGAACCGTCATCGTCAACAACGACCGCGGCAGCGGAGGCGGCGGTGGCGGCAGCTGGCTGATCGCCGGCATCCTGATCGTCGTCGTCGTGATCGGCGCCTTCTTCGTCTTCGGCGATGGTCTCCTGGGTGGCGGCGGTGGCTCCGACACCAACATCTCCGTCGATGCCCCGGACGTGAATGTTGAGACCCCGGACGTCGAGGCCCCGGCGGCGGGCGGCGACGCAGCACCGGCGGCTCCGGCAAACTGAAACCGCACCATGCCGGCGGCCAGTAGATCTGGCCGCCGGTTGCGTCTTCTGTCCCGGTGTCTACGCTACGCTCCGCTTCGTCGTTCGTCCCGCACCCGAGGCGGCATCAGGCGAGACGCTGCGTCATCTCTGCGGGGCTTGAACTTCGCGGCATCGCGGCGCATTCGGGGAGCATCATGCTTCAAGGAAGGCCGCCTGATGGATACGCAGACCCCGGAATCGGATACTTCGCAGACCCTCAGCCCCCTCTTCGCGCCGCTCGATCTGGGCGCGCTGCGGCTGGAGAACCGCATCATCATCGCGCCCATGTGCCAGTATTCGGCCGATGACGGATCGGCCACCGACTGGCACATGATGCATCTGGGCCAGCTCGCCATGTCCGGCGCCGGCCTGCTCATCCTGGAAGCGACCGCGGTCTCGCCCGAGGCGCGCATCACCCACAAGGATCTCGGCCTCTACAGCGACGGCAACGAGGCCGCGCTGGCACGGGTCCTGAACGCGCTCGCCGTCCATTCGCAGATGCCCGTGGCGATCCAGCTCGGCCATGCCGGCCGCAAGGCCTCGAGTGCCGAGCCCTGGGCCGGCGGCCAGCAGATCGCCCCCACCGATCCGACCGGCTGGCAATGCGTTGCCCCCTCGGCCATCCCCCACTCTCCCGGCGAGATCGCGCCGACCGCCCTCGACGCGGCCGGCCTGCAGAAGATCCGCGACGATTTCGTCGCCACGGCCCTGCGCGCCGTACGCCTCGGCATCGTCGGCATCGAGCTGCATTCGGCGCACGGCTATCTCCTGCACCAGTTCCTGTCGCCGATCTCGAACCGCCGCGAGGACGAATATGGCGGCAGCGTCGAGAACCGCATGCGCTTCCCGCTCGAGGTCTTCGATGCCGTGCGCGCCGCGGTGCCGGACCATGTGCCCGTCTGGGTCCGCGTCTCGGCCAGCGACTGGGTCGAGGGCGGCTGGGACATCGACGGCACGATCGCCTACGCCAGGGCGCTGGAAGCCCGCGGCGCCGCGGCGATCCACGTCTCGTCCGGCGGCGTCTCGCCCGACCAGACGATCCCGCTGGGACCCGGCTACCAGGTGCATTTCGCCGAAGCCGTGAAGGCGCAAGTGTCGATGCCAGTGATCGGCGTCGGCCTGATCACCGAGGCGCGGCAGGCCGAGACCATCCTCGCCGAGAAGCGCGCCGACGCCATCGCGATCGCCCGCGCCATCCTGTACGAGCCGCACTGGCCGTGGCATGCGGCCGCCGAGCTCGGCGCCTCGGTGCGCGTGCCGAAGCAATATTGGCGGTCCCAGCCGCGCGAGTTCAAGGCGCTGTTCAAGGATGCCGCCTTCGGCCAGCGCTGAGCGCACGATCTTTCAATCCGGCCGCGCATCGGCCATATAGCCGGGATGACGGACAGCGCCGCCCCACCGACGAGCCCCAGCGTGGCCTTTGCCCGGATGAACGGGCTCGGCAACGAGATCGTCGTCGCCGATCTGCGCGGATCGGCGGCGCGGATCTCGGCGGCGGCGGCGCGCGCCCTCGCCGAGGACCCGGCGACCCGGTTCGACCAGATCATGGCGATCCATGATCCCCGGGTCGACGGCACCGACGCCTATGTGCGGATCATCAACCGCGACGGCTCCGAGGCCGAGGCCTGCGGCAACGGCACGCGCTGCGTTGTCCAGGCGCTCGCCGCCGAGACCGGCCGCCGGGAGTTCACCTTCCAGACCCGCGCCGGCATCCTGACCGCCTCCGAACGTGCCGACGGCATGATCGCCGTCGACATGGGTCGGCCGCGCTTTGCCTGGAACGAGATCCCACTGTCGGAAGAATTCAACGATACCCGGGCGATCGAACTGCAGATCGGGCCGATCGACGCGCCGGTGCTGCATTCGCCCTCGGTCGCCTCCATGGGCAATCCGCATGCGATCTTCTGGGTCGACCGCGACGTCTGGAGCTTTGCGCTCGACCGGTTCGGACCGGTCCTCGAGAACCACCCGATGTTTCCCGAGCGGGCCAACATCTCCATCGCCCAGGTGACGGGGCCGGACGCCCTGACGCTGCGGACCTGGGAGCGCGGCGTCGGCCTGACGCTCGCCTGCGGCTCGGCTGCCTGTGCCGCCGCCGTCTCCGCTGCCCGCACCCGGCGCACGGGCCGTACCGTCACGGTGACGGTGCCCGGCGGCGACCTCCTGATCGAATGGCGCGACGACGACCACGTGATCATGACCGGCCCGGCCGAGTGGAACTGGTCGGGACGCCTCGATCCGGCGACCGGCGCCTATCAGCGCGACGAGACGGCGACGCACGAGCCGGCCTGATGGGAGTCGAGATCGTTTCCTTCGGCTGCCGACTCAACACCTACGAGGCGGAGATCATGAAGCGCGAGGCCTCTGCTGCGGGACTCGCCGACGACCCGCGCGGCGCCATCGTCTTCAACACCTGCGCGGTCACGGCGGAAGCCGTGCGCCAGGCGCGCAAGCAGATCCGCCGGGCGCGGCGCGAGAACCCGGAGGCGCGCATCGTCGTCACCGGCTGCGCCGCCCAGACCGAGCCCGGCCGCTTCGCCGAAATGGGCGAGGTCGACGCCGTCATCGGCAATGACGAGAAGCTGTCGGCCACCGCCTATCGCGCCCTGCCGGATTTCGGCGTCGCCGCCGAGGAGAAGGTGCGCGTCAACGACATCATGAGCGTCACCGAGACCGCCGGTCATATGGTCGACGCCATCGAGGGACGCGCCCGCGCCATCGTCCAGGTGCAGAACGGCTGCGACCACCGCTGCACCTTCTGCATCATCCCCTTCGGCCGCGGCAATTCGCGCTCGGTGCCCATGGGTGTGGCGGTCGATCAGGTGAAACGCCTCGTGGCCGCCGGCTACAACGAAGTTGTGCTGTCGGGCGTCGACATGACCTCCTGGGGCGCGGACCTGCCCGGGGCGCCCCGGCTCGGCCAGCTCGTCCAGGCGATCCTGAAGCATGTGCCGGACCTGGCGCGCCTGCGGCTCTCCTCGATCGATTCCGTCGAGGCCGATCCGGCGCTGGTGGAGGCGATCGGCTCCGAGACCCGGCTAATGCCGCATCTGCACCTGTCGTTGCAGGCCGGTGACGACATGATCCTGAAGCGCATGAAGCGGCGCCACACCCGCGACGACGCCATCCGCTTCTGCGCCGAAATGCGCGCCGCCCGGCCCGACATCGTCTACGGCGCCGACATCATCGCCGGCTTCCCGACCGAGACCGACGCGATGTTTCGAAATTCCATGAGGCTCGTCGAGGAATGCGGCCTGACGCATCTCCACGTGTTCCCCTTCTCGCCCCGCGAGGGCACGCCGGCCGCCCGCATGCCGCAATTGCCCCATGATGTGGTCAAGGAGCGCGCCGCGGCCCTGCGGGCCCGGGGCGAGGCCGCCCACAGCGCCCATCTGGCGCGGCTCGTCGGGACGCGGCAGACGGTGCTGGTGGAGCGCAACCGCCGCGGCCGCTGCGCTGATTTCACCCTCTGCGAGATCGACGCAGACCTCCCCGGGGCCCTCCTCGACACTATCATTGAGAGCGAACGTGGTGGCAGGCTCGTCGCCCGTGCCGATATCCTGCGTTCCGGCCCAGCCGGGACCCCCTCCGACCCTGCAAGAGAACTGACGTAAGACATGGCTGAACAAAAAGGCTTCTTCCGCCGCATCTTCTCCTTCGGGTCGGACAGCGAGGCGGACCGCACACCCGAGCATGGCGACACGCCGCGCCCGTCCGACACCGAGATGGGTGCCGCCGATTCGCCCGATCCGGACGTGCGCCCGACGGCCGCCGCAAGTTCCGTTGCCGATTCCGAGGCCGGGGCGGACGCCGGCGTGGACGACGGCGGCGGCATCACCCCGCTGGCAGAGACCGCCCACCATCCCGAAGCGGACCCGGCTCAAAAAAAAACGCCGGACTCCCGCCGGAGCTAGATGACGAGGCCGAAACGGCCGACTTTTCCTGGCTGGAAACACCCGATCCGGTCGAGCCGGCCGACGAGAGCGAGTTTGCCTTCCTCGACGCGGCGCCCGCCGAACGCCTCGGGGAATATGACGAGACGGGCGCAGAGACGCCGGTCGAGCCGCTCGCCGGGGAAACCCGCGCGCCATCCGAGGCCGCCGATGTGGCGGCGCCCGAGATCCCCCCGGCCACCGGCGACGACCACCTCGACGGTCACAATGACGACGGAACCGATGACGGCGAGGAGGCCGATTTCTCCTGGCTCGATGCCGATCTTCCGCCCGAAGACGAGGAGGACGGCGACGCCCCGGTCGCCGAGCGGGTCGACCCCTCCTTCGATGAACTCGATGAAGATGTCCGGCCCGAGCCCGGCATCGCCGGGCCATCGGCGCCTGCGCCACGACCCGCGCCCGATCCGGCCTCCGGCTTCCGGGTCCGCGAACAGGCGCCGTCCGCGCCCGAGCCGGCACCGGCGCCGCGTGTGCCCTGGCTGCAGCGGCTGCGCGAGGGCCTGGCCCGCTCGTCCACCCAGCTCACGGGATCGATCGGATCGATCTTCACCAAGCGCCGGCTGGACGAGGAGACCCTGCAGGATTTCGAGGACGTGCTGATCCAGGCCGATCTCGGCGTCGAGACAGCCCTGAAGATCACCGACCGCCTGTCCGAAGGCCGCTTCGGCCGGGAGGTCACCGGCCAGGAAGTGCGCACCATTCTTGCCGAGGAGATCGAGAAGGCCCTCGAACCGGTGGCGCTGCCGCTGGAGCTCGATCTCGCCAAGAAGCCGCATGTCATCCTGGTGGTCGGCGTCAACGGCACCGGCAAGACCACGACCATCGGCAAGCTGGCCGCCAAGCTGAACCGCGGCGGGCTCAAGGTGACCCTCTGCGCCGGCGACACCTTCCGCGCCGCCGCCGTCGAGCAGCTCAAGATCTGGGGCGAGCGCACCCATTCCGAGGTGGTCGCCAAGGCGATCGGCGCCGACGCCGCGGGCCTGGCCTTCGAGGCCTACGACCGGGCGGTCGAAAACGGCTCCGACGTGCTGATCGTCGACACCGCCGGACGCCTGCAGAACAAGACCGAGCTGATGGCCGAGCTGGAGAAGATCGTGCGCGTGCTGCAGAAGCGCGAGCCGGACGCGCCGCACACGGTGCTCCTGACCCTCGACGCCACCACCGGCCAGAACGCCATGAGCCAGGTCGAGATCTTCCGCAATGTCGCCGGGGTCAACGGTCTGGTGATGACCAAGCTCGACGGCTCGGCACGCGGCGGCATCCTCGTTGCCATCGCCGCCAAGTTCCGCCTCCCGGTCTATTTCGTCGGCGTCGGCGAGGGCATCGACGATCTGGAGCCGTTCAAGGCCAGGGATTTCGCCGCCGCCATCGCGGGCACGACCCCGGCGGCCTGATCGGCGAAATTTTCAATGCGAGGCGGCTCGGCGCCTCGCATTCGTCGATTTCAATCCCGATATGGACGGGCAACAGGGAGATCGCATGGCGCACCACATCCTCGAAGAAGAGCCCAACAGCCCCGGCCGCAAGGAGATGAACCCGCTCCTGAAATTTGCGCTGGAGCTGGGCCCGCTGATGGTCTTCTTCTTCGCCAACTCGCGCGGCGAGCAGCTGTCGGCGACCTTCCCGATCCTGAAGGAATTCGGCGGGCCGCTGTTCATCGCCACGGGCCTGTTCATGGCCGCCATGGCGATCTCGCTGTCGGTCTCCTGGGCCATCACCCGCTCTCTGCCGATCATGCCGCTGGTCACCGGCGCGGTGGTGCTGGTGTTCGGCTCGCTGACGCTGTGGCTGCAGGACGAGACCTTCATCAAGATGAAGCCGACCATCGTCAACGGCCTGTTCGCCGCGGTGCTGCTCGGCGGGCTGCTCTTCGGCAAGTCGCTGCTCGGCTACGTCTTCGACCAGGCGTTCAAGCTGGACTCCGAGGGCTGGCGCAAGATGACCCTGCGCTGGGGCCTGTTCTTCATCTTCCTGGCGGTTATCAACGAAGTCGTCTGGCGCAATTTCTCGACCGATTTCTGGGTCGCCTTCAAGGTCTGGGCGACGATGCCGATCACCATCATCTTCATGCTGACCCAGATCCCGCTGATCAAGCAGCATTCGACCGAACGCCTGGCCGGCGCCAAGGACGGCAACAGCTGAGCCGCCATCCCGCGCAAGCCCTGCCGGCTGCAGGGAATGCGCGGGTTGGCACGCCGCATCAACGCACCCGTCACCACATCCAGATACGAGGCTCATCGCCATGGACATGCAGAAGCTTCTCGGACAGTTCCTCGGTGCCGACGGCCAGAAGGGCCGGCATCCCGGCAGCCAGGGTCAGGGCCAGGGCGGCTCCCTCGTCGACCAGCTCGGCGGCATGCTGCAGGGGCGTGGCGGATCAGGCTCCGGCCTTGGCGGCATGTTGCAGGGCGGCGCCGGCACGGCTCTCGGCGGCGCGCTGATGGGCGGCCTTGCCTCCAGCCTGTTTCGCGGCAAGGGCGTGCGCAAGCTCGGGGGCTCGGCGCTGAAGCTCGGTGGCGCCGCCCTCGTGGCGGGTCTCGCCTACAAGGCCTATCAGAATTACCAGGCCAATCAGGGCAGCGCCCTGCCCAATGCGCAGCCGACCCCGCGCCTGCCCGACGCAGCCAAGGCACCGGCAGAGCTTCCCGCTCCCGAAGGCACGGCCTTCCTGCCGGCGGGCGACGAGGAGAGCCGTGCGCGGCTGATGCTGTCGGCGATGATCGCCGCGGCCAAGGCCGACGGCTACATCGATGCCGGGGAACAGGAAGCGATCTTCGGCCGGATCGGCGATCTCGACCTCGACGCCGAGGAAAAGGGCTTCGTCATCGACGAGATGCGTCATCCGATGAGTATCGACGCCCTGGCCGCCAGTGCCAGGACGCCGGAACTGGCGATGGAGATCTACACGGCTTCGGTGCTGGCGATCGATCCCGACCACCCGGCCGAGCGGGCCTATCTCGACCTCCTGGCTGCCCGTCTCGAACTGCCCTCGGAGCTGACCGCCGAGATCCGCCGCACCGCCGGCGAAGTGCAGGCCGAAGCGTAAGCCACACCCCGGTGGTGCCAGGCTTCCGGTTGGCTCAGAACTCGCCGATCGGCAGCGGCCGCCCGTCGGGCATCGTGTCGCCGATCGCGCCGCCGGGGTTGGCGAAGGGCACAGGCGGGGCGCCCTCCTGCGCCTCGCGGTCGTGGTTCAGCGCCCAGTGCACCGACGGAAAGGCCAGTGCGTCGTGTGCCTCCGGCGTGAGCCGCCTTGCGAACTTTGGATGAGATCGTTGTTTTTGCGGCGTGGTGTGGTGACCACGGTGCAAGCAATGAGGATATCCACGTGACCTACCATC
>NZ_JAZHLI010000036.1:0-44785 GCF_036549475.1 Aurantimonas sp. A2-1-M11
AGCACAGCGCGATCACCAGGAGTTCGTGGAAATCATGCAGTTCGGCATTGCCGGTGCGCGGATCATCAAGCCCTTCCCAGCAGGCGACGAATTCTTCCACGACATCCTCCCAAGGGCGAAAATCCGCCGGCCAAGCGAAGAATCCATCGCAACCGCAAACGCAAGTGAACAATCAGACTACAAAAATTTCCAAATGCGATTCCCCTGGGCACGCCCCCGACGAGGTTCATAGTCGTCCGCGTGTTCAATGCTGGGAGTGCGAGTGCCTCCAAAGGTACCGAAATGCTGGGTTATGGAGAGTGCAACCTTTGACCCCCTGCGGGCATCGGATAGCCATCTTGCCCAGTTAGCAGGACGTTAGGGGCGCCGGCGGTATGGCTGCACCGTGATGAATCCCGCCACCCCAAAATCATTCCCGCGCCAAACGGTTCGAAGTCTCGTCCGTGCCCTTTGTCTTGCAGGCATCCTTCAGGGGGCATCTGAGGACGCAGAGGCCAGAACCGAACTTCCGCTGCCCCGCTTCGTTTCGCTCGACGCCGAAACGGCGAATGTCCGCCGGGGCCCGAGTGTGTCGTACGAGATCGTCTGGACATATGTCCGCTCCGGCATTCCCCTCGAGATATTCCAGGAATTCGGCAACTGGCGGCGCATCCGGGGGAGCGACGGAGAAAGCGGCTGGATCCATGGAGCTCTCCTGTCCGGGCGGCGAACCGCCGAGATTGCGCCATGGATCGACGGTCCCGCGCGCCTGACATCCCAGCGCAGTTTGGATAGCACGGTCAGGGCGAAGCTGGCCAAGGGTGTGCTGCTTCGAGATTTCCAATGCGATGGGCATTGGTGCCACGTCGAGATTACACAGTCTTCCGTCGCGGGTTACCTTGCTCAGAGCAATCTTTGGGGCGTTTATCCCGGAGAGAAGGTCAATTTGCCAGCGGAGTGGTCGTGGCTCCCGTTCATGTGAACCGATGAGCGGGCGGTTCACACCCGTCCTGCTGTCCGGCATACGCCCCGCCGTTTTCCGACACGGTTGCGGGACGTCCTCCGGTGTTCAGATGGGCAGGGAAATGAGAGCGTAGAGGGGCTCGATCTCATCCTCCTCGAGTACTCCCCCCTCGACATGGATTTCGACGAGCCTTGCGGGCGGGCGGCAATCGATAACCCGACGGATGGCGGTACGGAGCGGCATCGTGTGGCTCCGGTCATCGGGCGCTATGGTGACAATCTGCGAGAGTGCGTCGAGCAGGAACTGGGGATGTTTCATGATCGAAGACGTGATCGCCAATCATGGCGAGGCGAGAACCGGCGGGCGCCGCACAGCTTAAAGGTTCGTAACCCCACCGCGGGATCAGGCTCCTGATCTACCCGTCCGCTGTTTCAGCTGTCCGTCTATGAGTTCCAAGCTCTGATGGATCGTTCCGATCTCTGCGGGTCGCAAATTTCGCAGGAGTTCCCGTTCGAGACGCAGCCGAATCTCTTCGACGGATCGTTGAAGGCCCGCGCCCGAGGATGTCAGGACGACGCCCATTCTTCTACGGTCTCTGGAATATGCGACACGCTTCACGAAGCCCTTGGCTTCAAGCAAGTGTACCATGTTCGACGCGGTAGGTGGCTTCACGCCCAGTCGCTTTGCGATGACGGTGATTATTTGTGGCTGGTCTTCCGACAAGATGGCGATCATGTCGTCTTGCCCGATGACTAAGCCGGCATCGCGCACCGCGAGATCCACATAGGCTCGGGTCAGCTTTGCCATGCGAAGAAGATCTTTGATCAAGCGATACTCTGCGATCGCCACTTCGAGATGACCCTTGTCGTCCACTTCGAATCATCTCCCATCGCTTCTGACCGTATTCTTACCCTGCGCCCGAAGACTGCGGAAGGCCGGCGACGACCTCATCACCCCTCCTCTTCCGCCGCCTCCACGATCCGGTCCTTGGCGTCGATCGGCAGCGCTTCCCAGGCCATTATGACGGTCTTCACGTAGCGCGGCGTCCCCGACACGCGCCTTGATAATTGTAGCCATTGGCTACATATTCAGACTGTCAGCGCCATCGCGGCGCGCCGAAAGGAGACCCGACAATGACCATCACGACGTCCCCCGTCCCATCCGAACCGAACCGCGTCTACGTCGGCTTCCCGTACGGCGCCGAACTCCTCGCCCGGGTGAAGGCGATCCCCGGTGCCAAGTGGAATCCGACGCAGCGTGCCTGGTCCGTCTCGAAACGCTACCAGAAGCAGATCGACGAGCTTTCGCCGCCGAAGAAGGAGCCCACGACGAACGAGTTCATGAAGCTGTTCGCTAGCCGGATGTCGGAATCCAAGGCTGCCTATTCGCTGTTCGATGTGACCGCCGTCTACGGCTACAACAATTGCCACGTCAGCATTGCCAGTGCGGTGCCGCTCCCGTCCGTCGATGCGGCGTTCCCTTTCGAGAAGCGCTCCCGCCGCGGCTACGACCTCGACATCCGCAAGCCCGCCGAGATCGAACTCGCCCTCTCGGCATTGCGGGCGATCGGCCCGGCAGAGAAGGAGGCGGCGGAAAAGGTCGCGGCGGAGAAGCGGGCGGAGGCAGACCGGCTCCTCGCGGAACAGGCAGAGATCCGGCGGCAGAAGAGGCAGCGGGAGGCCGAGGAAGACCGGCTGCGCCGCGAAGCTCGGGCTCGCAACCAGGCCGAAGACGCAGCTGCCGGTCGCGGCCGCATGGGCGTCCTGGTCCGCTCCGCTCCGGCGATCGGCACCGTCATGCGCCACGGCGGCGACGTCGTCCGCATCAACGGTCATGGCAAGCAGTTCTACCTCGGCGAAGACGACGCCTCGATGGGCTGGGGCCCCGGCTGTGAAGGCGAACGCGCCTGCTACGCCTACTACGAGCGCGCCTCCGCCGACGAGGCCGCCGCACTCGAGGCTGGCGAAAACAATGCCGCCGAGGATCGCCGGATCGCCGACACCCGCCGGCAGGCCATCGCCACCGTTGCCGCCTCCCCCGACATGCCGGATCCCGGCGCAGTCCCCGATGGCGAGGTCATCTGGGAGGACAACAGCAACCGGGCCACCGGCTACCGCACGTGGATCGTCCAGTCGCTGGACGGCTGGCTTTGGCACCTGACGTACGACGGAAGCGACGGGGCGACGTGGGGAATGCGGAACTGCGGTGAGAATACGGTCGGCCGGCGTGTGTCGGCTGCCGATGATCTCGTCGCCGCGATCAAGGGGAACGCATGACCGATCGCCAGCAGCCTGCCCTCAGCTCCGAGGAATTCCGGGAGGCCCAGCGCGAACTGGGTCTCTCCGACGCCGACCTCGCCTTCGTCCTCGGCATCGAGAACCCGCAGCACATCCGGCGCCTGAAGGGGCGCGAGGGGTCCAGCACTCATCGCGAGGTCCAGCCGTGGCACGTCCGCCTGATCCGCGCCTATCTCGTCGGCTACCGGCCGGGCGACTGGCCGGGCAATGATGGGGAGGACCGGTCGTGAATCTCCGCACCCTCATGACCCGCGCCCACGCGAAGACCCGCCGCCTTGTCCGCGCCGGCGTCAGCTATGCTGCGACCCTGCGCCTCGTCCTCCGCGATCTCTGGGCCCTGCTCCGCCGCCCGCTCCCGCCCTTGGTCGGCCGGCGCCGGGACGTCATCCGGGCGGAGTCTCTGCGGTCTCACTGGCTCCCGTATTACGTCCGGGAGATCGAGAACACCGTCCTGGAATTCCAGAAATATCCCGGAGTTTTCCAGCGCGATCTGGCCCTGACGCTCGCGCTTTTCCGGAACGAGGCGGCGTTCTGGATCGCCATCGGCCGCGGCGGGCTGTTCGGCCTCGAGCGGCTCGGAGAAATCGTCCGTCAGGAAGAAGCGCCGCATTCTCTCTGAGGAGGGACACCGCCATGAACACAGCATCTTCACACCGCAACATCGTCGAAGGCGTCGACGCGCAGAACCTAAGGCCTGTCGCGATCAAACTCGCCGACGATCTAGCGGCGGCGCTGATGATCATGCACGGGATGCCGACGCCGCACGCCCCGGAGATCCGACGAGAGATGGCGGCGACGATTCTGAAGGATGCGATCGCAGAGGTGCAGGCCAGCTAGATCAAAACGCGAACATCCCCTAGCCTCCGGTTCACCCAGAATCGGAGGCTTCTCTTTGTCCAGACGCTCGCGCTACGTCCGCCCACTCGGCGTCCTGCCGTCCGACGCAGGCATCACATCCGCGCACATGCGCACCGTCATCGCGCTGGCGATCGAGGAGATCCCCGTCGATCTCCGGGCCCGCATTGCGGTGAAGAGGCCGGCAGTCTCATGGCAGGATTACGATCAGGCCAGGCGGGAGATCGCGGAGCATCTGGTCGCGAGGATCCGGGAATCTGTGCGGTGCGATTACGGCGGGAGCGGCGCGAACGGCGGCCATGGGTGAGCGGTCTATTACGCGTTAATTCGGGGAATCGACACTAACGCGTAATAGAGATCATCCCCTGTCGTTGCCGGCCGTCCCGCAGATCGCTGCGATCTCGTCGTCGCTGAGGTCGTCGACGCGGATCGCGACACGGTAGGTGCCGTCCTCGACCGCCTGCCTGGCGGCTTCGAGATCCTCGAGGGTCGCCCCGGCGGCGATCGCCTCGGCGTCGGTCAGGTCGCCCTGGATCCAAGACCAGATGACGGCGTCCTTCGCGGTCATCGTCCGCCCGCCTGGTCGACGCGCTGCTGCATGACGTCGCCCAGGGCCCGGGCTTCGGCTTCTTCCTTGGCCCGCTCGATGTACGACCTCTCCCAGTTCTCCAGCTTCCTGCCGATCGTGGGCGTCGGCGTCCTCACGGCAAGGATCTCGTCGAGGGTCACGGGCCGGAAGTCCCAATTGTCGACGCCGACATCCACGGCGCCGGCGACCAGGCGATTGCCGTGGACGTGGCCAAACAAATGGATCGCGTCGCGGTAGTAGCCGGGCCACTCGGACAAGGGATAATGGCACATGACGACCCGGCGCCCGTCGACGGCGATTTCATGGAGATCATGAACCGATTCCCAGCCCCACGACCGAACCGACGACTTGTCGTGATTGCCGACGACGAGGTGCTTCTTGCCGTTCAAGAGGCCGAAGATCTTCTCGGCGTCGTCAACAGGCATCTTGTAGGCGAAGTCGCCCAAGTGCCAGACAGTGTCGTTGGGGCCGACCGTGGCGTTCCACCGCTTCACCATCTCGCTGTCCATGCGTCCAACGCTCTTGAACGGCCGGCCGCACAGATCAATGATGCCGGCGTGCCCGAAATGGTGGTCCGCGGTAAAGAAAATCCTGCTCATTGTGGCCTCCATCGCCAAATACTACTGCCTTCTAATGCTCTGAAGCTTCCATCGCATTACATTGAGAGTGATACTTTTACGCATCTCAGCATCGGTGTTGGTCCAGACTTCGAGTGCGGAGCAAACGAAATCGTTTGGCGGGATGCCTTCCCTCTCCTCGATTTCACGCAGCCTCTGCTGCAAATGCTTCGGGATCACAATCAACATAGTCAGGCCTCCATCGCCTTCAGTTTCTGTTTTCAAGCCGGTCGCGGTTGTCGACCAGCGCCTCTACGATGCGCGCCAGCTTCCGCAGAGAGCCGCCACGCCAGGCATTGCGGATCAAGTCTTCCTCATCCGGGGCGACCGGCGGGATCATCCCTGGGACCAGGCCGCGCTTGCGCCGGATGTCGTCGACGATCCGCCGGGCGAGCGGCCCGATGTGCTCCGGCCCCGGGTCAGGCATCCGAACGACGTCGAACCGGTCCCTCAGGGGCGCCGGGATCGTCAGCGTGTTGGCCGTCGCGACGAACGACACGTGCGAGAGATCGATCTTCGCATCGAGAGCGGTCTCGTAGTACTCGCTGGCAGTATGCGCTTCGAGCATGGGCAGGAGGGCGTCGACCAAGCTGCCGTTCTCGTGGTGCCTGCCCGACTTCTCCAACTCGTCGAGAATCACGATCGGATTGGCGACACCATGCTGTCGGATCGCTTCGCCAGGCGTGGAGAGCTGCGACGAATGCCACCTCGCCGGCGTTCCTCCGAAGCTGTTGTCGCCGGACGACGCGCAGGGGAAGACGAAATGCGGAGTGTCGAGGAGCGCTGCGATTGCTTGCAGGAGCGACGTCTTCCCCGTCCCCGGCGCCCCGACAAGCAGCGTGGGCCGGATCTTGATTATGTCGCCGACATTGATGCCCGCCAGGAGCCGGCGGATGACATCGCCGGCATGCGGCCACTCCGCCACCAACGCGTCCGTCGGATCGTTGTAGACCGTCCGGAGCGGCAAGTCGGCATTCACAATCTTCTCGCAAGCTGCCCACAAGCCCTTTGTGGCCTGGGTTTTCGCGACGACCGAACCGAAGGAAAGGACACGTGCCGTCGGCCCTGTCGGCTCCGGCTCCTTCTTCCAGTCGTCGTCCACGGCCTCGGCGATCGCCGGCTCCGGGGCGACGGCCTGGGCGCGGAAGATCGCCAGGATCTCGATGAAATCGGAGGGCAGACTGGCTTGTTCGATCGCCAAATCGAGATGGACGCAATCGAAGGACAGCGGGTCCCACCCCACGGGCCACCACGTCGTTGGCGTGCCAAAGTGCTGACGGAGGACCTCCGTCATGTGTCCTTCGCCGACCCTGGTGGCGTCGATCTCGGCGGCGACGATCCGCGCCAGCACGTTAGGCATCGCGTCGCCCGGCGCTAGCTGCAAGAGAACGTCGCTGTGCGTGAGCGCCTTCAGGATCTCGGGGACATCGATCTCGCGGCCGGCGACGTCCAGAGACGGGCCACGAACTTCATGCGGCATGCCGTTGAGATACGTCCGCGCAGCCCACCGAGCCGCCCGCTCCCAATTTTCGGGGGCGCGGATGACGACAAGCCGCCGCCGGTCCGCCATCCTCTCAGGCAGCGGAAGCTCGGGATTCGCGAGGAAAATCGCTTTGAGGGTCGGGATCCGTGCGTCTTCGACAAGCGACTGAATGCCGAGATCTTCGTCGTCGCCAGAGAACGTCTGGCCTTCGCTGTAAATGCGGCGAGCGCCGACGAGGCGCGACAGCTTCTTGCTCATGCAAGCACTCCAGAGTTCGACGGTGGGCCTCATCGCCCGAGTTCCGTCTGGAAGCGTTCTGGATAGCAGCGACAGGTTAAGATCGCTTAACGATTATCCCGAGATTTCGTCACAAGTCTTCGAAATCCTCAAAGTGGTCGTGGTGCGCGAGTTCGAGCATGCATGACCTCGCGACTTGCCTGACGAACCCGAATTCCTCTCTCATGTCAGCGTAAACCGTGCGGACTCGGTCATCGAATACCGACTTCAGGGCGAGCTGTTTCTCGAGCTTTGCGAGCAGGCCCGGGGGAATTCGGGAGTCGCCATTGAGCCAGCGAGTGACCTGCCTCATCGGCACCATCGTCGACCGTTGCAGGCTTTCCGCGGTCGATCTGGGGAAGACCTTCTTCACCAAGGCGATCGCGGCCTCGGCGTCATAGGGGACGAAATCGGGTTTCGTGGATTTGTCGTCGTCGTTCATGTGGGGCCTCCGTTCGCCCAGGGATGGTCGCCCGATCATGGTGGCAGAAGCCGGCGCGAGGCTGAAGCCGGCAATCAGGCAGCCAGCTTCGCCCGGTAATCGGTCTTGATGAGCAGCTTCCGCATCTCCTCCGCTTCCCCCATCAACTTGAACAGGCGCGAGGTGAAGAAGTTCGTCTTCGCTCCGTCCTTCAGTTCGAGGGCGACCAGATCATAGTCCCGCGCGGCTGTCTCTTCCGACCGGTATTTGCCGAGATACACGTGCTTGCCGCCGTGGAAGATCATAGCCTTCCAGACCGTCTTGCTGCCGGACTTCACCTTCGAGACGCCCTGCAGGCCCGTGGCATTCCGCTTCTTGGTCGTTGGCTTTTCGACCACGACACCGTTCAGATCGGCGAAGTCTCGATGAAGGCGAGTGGCTTCTCGATCGTAGGCCGCCGCCGCTTCTTCCGCGGTATCGAAGCAGCCGATAAACCGGCGCCGTCCACGCCACTGGATAAGGGCGCGGTATGGACGAGCGATGGCCCGCTCGTCGAAAGTGACACCCTTGTAGCCGGTGAGGTTTCCCAGAGACCCTGTGTTGACCCGGTTCTGGGAGTCGTCGGCTTTCCGAAGGTTGTCGATCCGGTTATTCGTCTTCTCCTTGTCGCGGTGGTCGATCTGATGCATCTGCCACTCACCGTAGTGGAGTCGCCACGCAAGGCGGTGAACGGCGACATACTGACCCTCGATGGTCGAATGGCGATAACCGTGCTGGTTTACGACACCGACCTCGTCGCCAGCCTGCGCTCTGCCCCGGGACATGGCGTACCTCACCTTTCCGGTCACCGGGTCGTAGGCGAAATAAGAGAGGTCGATGTCGGGCGACGCGAATACGCGTGCTGGCATGTGCAGGAATCCTTCTCCTGGGTTCGAGAAGGATGATGATTCGCCTTCGTGAAAGTCGCAAGCAGGATTCGAACCCGCGCCACGACCGCGCGGTTGTCGCACCGGTTCCGCCCGTGAACAGACGGTGACCGGTAATCCGTTTGCAACCGTAACCCCGGAAAATACCGGGAACATGCGGGAAAGTCGCCTTGACGGCGAATGCCCGCACCCCCTATGGCACAGGGAGGGGCGATTAGCTCAGTTGGTAGAGCGCCTCGTTTACACCGAGGATGTCGGCAGTTCGAGTCTGTCATCGCCCACCAGTCCGCCGCGGCCGGTCCTTGCGACACCCTGCGGCAACCTCGCCCCATCAGATCTCACGACAAGCGGACACCGGTTCATGAGTGACACGGACTGCATCGTCGTCGGCGCCGGTGTCGTCGGGCTGGCGATCGCGCGGCGGCTCGCTCTGGCCGGGCGCGAGGTGCTGGTGCTGGAGGCGGCCGATCATTTCGGCTCGGAGACGAGTTCGCGCAATTCCGAAGTCATCCATGCCGGCATCTATTACCCGGTCGGCAGCCTGAAGGCGGATCTGTGCGTGGCGGGCCGCAGGATGCTCTACGACTACGCCGCCGAGCGGCATGTGCCGCATGCGCGCACCGGCAAGCTCATCGTCGCGACCGCCGAGGCGCAGGTCTCGCGGCTGGACGAGATTGCCGGCAAGGCCGCGCGCTGCGGCGTCGACGATCTGGCGCTGCTGACCGGCGAAGCGGCGATGGCAATGGAGCCCGCCCTCACCTGCGTCGCTGCCCTCCACTCCCCCTCGACCGGGATCATCGACAGCCACGCGCTGATGCAGAGCTATCTCGGCGACTTGGACACTGCCGGCGGCCAGGTGGTGTTCAACACCACGATCGTCTCCGGCCGTATCGAGGACGGCGCCGTGCGTCTCGCCACGCGAGACCGGGCAACCGGCGAGGAAACCGAGATCACGACCGACCTCCTGGTCAACGCCGCAGGTCTCGGCGCCCAGCGTCTTGCCGGCGCGATCGACGGCTTTCAATCCGCGCACGTGCCGGCCGCGATGTATGCCAAGGGCAATTATTTCGCGGCCCCCGGGCGCACGCCGTTCCAGCGCCTGATCTACCCGGTGCCGGAAGATGGCGGCCTCGGCGTCCACCTCACCTTCGACCTGGGCGGCCAGATGCGCTTCGGTCCCGACGTCGAATGGATCAACGGCGTCGACTATGGCGTCGATCCCGGCCGTGCGGCGGGGTTCTACGAGGAAATCCGGCGCTACTGGCCGGGCCTGCCCGACGATTCGCTGACCCCGGCCTATAGCGGGATCCGCCCCAAGCTCTCGGGACCGGGACAGCCGGCGGCCGATTTCCGCATCGACGGGCCCCGCGTCCACGGCGTCGATGGGGTGGTCAATCTGTTCGGGATCGAGAGCCCCGGCCTGACCGCCAGCCTGGCCATCGCCGAGCATGTGGCGGAATGCCTCGGACTGGCGAGCCGGTAAAGGGTAGCGGACAGGCACGCCCATCTGACGCAGGGCGCCCCGCCCGAGCCGGCAATCCAGCAGATACACCTCCACGTATGTACAGCGCGGTGCGACAGGTCGCGGCTATTCGGCCGGTGCGGTCGCGACCTCGCCATGGCCCGCGGGAACATCCGAACGGTCGCGGTCGATGATCCGATCCGCCACCGCGGCGCCGACGACCATCGACGCCAGGCCGACCAACGAGGAGACAGCCAGCACCGCGCCGCCGGTGAAGCCGGCGCCAATCGTGCAGCCGACGGCCAGAATGCCGCCGAAGCCCATCAGGGCGGCGCCGATCGTGTAGCGCAGGATCGGCGGCGTGCCCGGCTCGGAGAAGGTGGCAATGCGGAAATTGCCGGACAGCACCGCCGCCAGGAAGGCGCCGATCAGCGTTCCGGCGAGCACGCCCTGATCGAGGCCGAATACACCGCCCATGTCGGCGACGAGCCCGCCGGTGGTGGCGAGTGGCCGGATATAGGACAGGCTCTCGGCCTGGATCGGCTCGAAGACCTGCAGCGACAGGGTGTAGGTGAAGTACCAGCCGGCGACCACGCTGGCGCCGACGCCGACGCCGCCGAGAAAGCGCCAGGCCGAGACCTTCGACATCAAGGCGACTGCCAGCGCCGCGCCGGCGAGGGCCGCCCCGATGACGATGCCGGCCTGCTGGCCGAAACCGGCCTGGGCGAGCAGGTCGTTGCCGCCGATCGCAGCCGTACTCCACAGCCCGCCGGCCGCATCGCGCAGCGGCACGAGCACGCCGCTATAGGTCGCCAGACCGACGACCGCGATGACCAGCGCGGTATGGAGCGCCCGCAGATTGCCGGAAGCGGCCAGGACGATCATCCGGGAGACGCAGCCGCGCGACAGCACCATGCCGAGCCCGAAGACGAGGCCGCCGATGATCGCGCCCGACAGGCTCTGGGCGGTGGAGAAGAAGCGCGTATCGCGCACGTCCACATAGCCGTAATTCAAGAGAAGCTGGATCCCGAGGACCGCGGCGGCAAAGCCCCCCGCCCAGACCGCCAGCGCCGAGAGGTCGCGGCCGCGGGTGACATCGAGCACGGCTGAGCGGGTGCACAGGGCACTGCGCTGCGCGAAAACGCCGAACAGCCCGCCGACGACGGCGCCCCCGGCGAGCGCGGTCGCGTCCTCGCCGATGAGGTCGATCAGTGGAACGAAATCCATCGCGGTGTGTCCCGTAGCGTTTCAGTACCCAGAACATATGCGCAGTTCGCAATGTGTTCACGCCACAGGAATGCGGCGGAGGTCGGCCCGCGGAAACAGCTTTGCGGTAAACGGAGCCTCAGTGGATTCTGAATCCGCGATCCTCACACCAAGCGCGCAGGCGCCGTCTGACAGACCGACAGGGACGGTCCCTGATGCTGGGCGGATGCTGGGCGGGATCAGGGCTTGACGATGGTATAGCCGGTCTCGTCGAGGCGGATCAGCTCGGCGACGCCGGCTTCCACCTCCTCGGCGAAGGGCACGATCTCGGGACGCTGGCCCTCGGCCTGCTCCAGCGTGTCCAGCGTATTGCCGCAAGCGACGAAGCCGACATTCGGCATGCTCTGCTCGAAGGAGGTCAGCCGCTCCATCACCGGCGTGCGCGCCGGTCGCAGCATCTCGATGCCGGGACCGTAGACGACGATGCGGATCTCCACCTCCTCGGCCTTCGCCGTGTAGAAGCGCGAGACGTTGGCGGCGATGTCGAGGGCCGAACGCATCGCCGCCTCGTCATTGTCGGAGACCTGCAGCGCCAGCTTGTGGGTGACGAAACCGCCATCATCCTCGGCCGCCTGCGCCGCGGCGCCGGTGACCATGTGACCGGACACCAGCATGGCGGCGAAGGCAAGGAGCAGACCGGCCAGTACGGCGCTCGGCCGTGTGTGCCGAGGGGCAGACCGCGATCGCGTGTCGGTGGCCATGGCGTGCCTCCCCTTTTTCAGTCTGGTTCTCAGGGCCCGCGGCCCCCCGGTGCGCAACCGAGCTGCCCGCGTCAGTCGACGTTACCACCCGCCGGGCCTTCGGCGCCACTGTCCGGCGTCACGTCGAGCACCTGCGCGCGCATGGTGATTGTCACCGGCCCGGGTTTGCAGTCGGACATGCAGGGCTCCGCATCGGTCTTGTAATGGGCTTCCAATTCCCGGTCATCGGGGATGAAGGCACCGGAATTCGGCATCTCGATCGACGTGAAGTTCTCGTTGGACAGTTCGAACGCCTCGTCGCTGACGATGTCGTTGAGATAGAGGACATACGCCGTCAGCGCATAGACCTCGTCGTCGTTCAGCGAGCGCGCATTGCCAAAGGGCATGGCACGCCGGATGTAGTCGTAGGCGGTCGACAGATGCGGCCAGTAGGAGCCGACGGTCTTTTCGGGCCGTTCGCGGGTGAGTGTGTCCTGCCCGCCGGCCAGCACCGGCCAGCGGCCCCTCCCCTCGCCGAAATCGCCATGGCAGGAGGCGCATTGTTCGGTGAAGATCGGCTCCCCGTCCGCAACCGTGCCGCGGCCGACGGGAAGCCCCTTGCCGTCGGGCCGGATGTCGATGTCCCAGGCCGCGACTTCCGCCTCGGTCGCGATGCGGCCTAGGCGCATGGGCCCGGCGGACGGCTCGGCAAACACCGCAGGCGCTGCACCAGCGTGCGGTGAGGTTTCCGCCGTTTGGACAGGTTCCGTCTCGGGCTGGACGGGAGCTGCGGCCGCGTCCTCAGCGGGCAGCGCCGCGTCGGTGGCACCGTCCTGGGAGAAGGTCGCCAGATAGGCGAGAAGATCGGTGACCTCGGCCTCCTTCTTCAGGCCGGGAAACGCCATCCTGTTGCCCGGGAGCATGCCGCGCGGGTCGGCGAGATATGCCGCCAGCGTCTCGCTCTCCCAGACGAGCCCTTCCTGCCCGGCCGTGGCCATGACCGGGGAGTATTTGTAGCCGTCGAGGCCGCCAGCCGTGCGGCCGAAGATATCGTTGAGCTGCGGCCCGATCTTGTTCTTCGCGCCCTCGCCGACATCGTGGCAGGCGCGGCAGCGGTTGAAGACCTTCTCGCCGGCCGCCGCATCGCCTGCCTGCGCCAGGGCGGGAACGATTGATACGCCGGCCAGCAGCACGGCGACGAGGATCACCTCAGGACACTTCGACATTCTCGAGCCCTCCCTCGGCGTTCAGGTGCCAGGTCTGGATACCGTTGTTGTGATAGATCGAGTTCTCGCCGCGGGCGGTCCGCAGCGCGGATTTCGTCGGCTGGACGAAGCCCTTCTCGTCCACGGCGCGGGACTGCAGCAGCAGTTCGGAACCATCCCAGTCGAAATCGTAGTAAAAGCGGTGGAGCGCCATCGGCAGGCTCGGGCCGTCGATCCGCGCCTCATGCCAGTTGCGGCCGCCGTCGAGGGACACGTCGACCCGGCTGATCCGACCGTTGCCCGACCATGCGAGGCCGGTCAGCACGGTGCGGCCCCGGCCATGGGTGATCGGAGCCTGTGGGCTCGGATTGGTGATGACCGACTTCACCTCCATGCCCCAGGTGAACTTGCGCGCCGTCCCGTTCGCCAGGAGGTCGGTGTATTTGGAGGTCTCCTCCCGCTGCTCCCAGGGCTGGTCGCCGACTTCCAGGCGGCGCAGCCACTTGACCCACATGTTGCCTTCCCAGCCGGGCACGACGAGTCGCACCGGATAGCCCTGCTCGGGCCGCAGCGCCTCGCCATTCATCTTCCAGGCGACGAGGCAGTCGTCGAGCGCCTTGTCCATCGGGATCGAGCGGGTCATGGCGGCTGCGTCCGCGCCCTCGGCAAGCAGCCATTTGCCGGACGTCTTCACGCCGGCCTCCTCCAGCAGGTGGCGCAGCGGCGTGCCCGTATACATGACGCAATGGACCATGCCGTGGGTGAACTGGCAGCCGTTGAGCTGCGCGCCGCGCCATTCCATGCCGCTATTGGCGGCGCATTCGAGGAAGTAGACGCGGTTCTCGCGGGGAAAGCGCTTGAGGTCCTCCATCGTGAAGACCAGCGGCCGGTCGACGAGGCCGTTGATCATCAGGCGGTGCTCGTCCGGCGGCACTTCGGCGATCCCGGCATGGTGGCGCTCGAAGCACAGACCGTTCGGGGTGATGATCCCTTCCAGCTCGTGGAGCGGCGTGAAACTCACTGAGCTCGTCGCATCGGCGGTCAGCCACGACACGTCGCGGCGCACCACATGGGATTCGAAGGCCGACGGCGTGCCATAGGGCTGCGCCACGACGCCTTCGCCGAGATAGCGGTTCCAGTCCTGGATCTCTGTGATCGCCGGATCACCGCCGGCGGCCAATGCGCTGCGGGCGCCGGCCAGCCCGGCCGCAGCCGCTCCGCCGAGGGCCAGGCCGCGCTTCAGGAAGCCTCGGCGGGAGGTCCCGCCCCTTGCCTTTTCGGGCCCGTCGATCATTCACTGTCCTCCCGACATATAAATATATGATATTATGCATATATCATGCCGCAATATGGCTGTCGAGACGTCCGATCAGATCCGGACGTCGACGCGGCGATTTTCCGTCGGCGAGACGGTCGGATTCTTCGCCAGATAGCTTTCCACCACATCCCAGATCGCCGGCCCTTCGGTGCCTTCGTTCACCGACGCCCAACCGGCGACGACGTAGTCGCGGCCCGCCTCGATCGGCTCCTGGGTGGCGAGAATGGTCATGTCGGAAATCCGCGAGCCGATCTCCCTGGTCGGATCGATGCCGTAGCCGAGACCGCCCACGCGGACCATGTCGCCGCCCTGCTGATAATAGGGATCGGTGTTGAAGAGATTGTCCGCGACATCCTCCAGCACGGCCTTCAGCATCTCGCCGCTCATCGTGTTGCGGTAGACCTGCGGATAGGTCATCGCGCACACGGTGTGCAGATCCTCGACCGTGATGTCGCTGCCTGCGGGTACGGATGTCCCCCACCGGAAGCCGGGCGACAATGCGATCTCGGCATCTCGCTCGACCAGCAGCGCGTCGCAGATGACGTCGTCCCAGGTGCCGTTGAAATTGCCGCGGCGGTAGAGAAGGCCCTCGGTATGGCCGATGACCCGCTGCAGTTCCTGCGCATAAGGCGCCCGCACGTCGTCGATGACCGTGGCCATCTCCTTGTCCGGCGCGATGACGTCCGAGAAGACCGGGATCAGCCGATAGCGGAAATCCTTCAGGCGTCCGTCGGCAATCTCCAGATCGAGGCGGCTGAGGAACTTGCCGTTCGAGCCGGAGGCGATCAGCAGCGTCTTGCCGACCAGCACCGGCTCGGGCAGCGCATCATGGGTGTGGCCGGTCAGGATGATGTCGATGCCGTCGACCCGACCGGCAAGCTTGCGGTCGACGTCGAAGCCGTTGTGGGAGAGCAAGACGACGAGATCCGCTCCGGCCGCCCGGGCTTCCTCCACATGGGCGGCGATCTGCTCGTCGCGAATGCCGAAGGACCATTCCGGAATCAGCCAGGAGGGGTTGGCGATCGGCGTGTAGGGAAAGGCCTGGCCGATCACCGCGACCTTTGCACCGCCGCGCTCGAACATCTTCCAGGCCTCGAAGGCCGGCTCGTCCCATTCCCGGTCAAAGATGTTCGATCCCAGGAACGGGAACGGCAGGGCATCGATCGCCTCCTGCACTCGCTCGGTGCCGTAGGTGAACTCCCAGTGGCCGGTCATGGCGTCCGGCGCGATGACGTTCATGGCCGTGATCATGTCGGCGCCGGCGGTCTTGTTGGCCGTGTAGCTGCCCTGCCAGGTGTCGCCGCCATCGAGCAGCAGCACGTTGTCGTCGCCGCGCTCGGCGCGAGCGCGGCGCACGATCGTCGCGATCCGGTCGAGCCCGCCCATCCGGCCGTATCGTTGCGCCAGCGCCGAAAAATCTTCGGAGGTCAACGCATAGGCGTCGGGCGATCCCGGCTCGATGTCGTAGAGCTTGAGGAAATCGGCGCCGCTGACATGCGGCGGCAGGCCGACGACCGCGCCGATGCCGATATTGACGGCCGGCTCGCGGAAGAACACCGGCTTCAGCTGCGCGTGGATGTCGGTGACGTGAAGCAGCGTCAGATTGCCGAAATCAGAGGCGCC
This sequence comes from Aurantimonas sp. A2-1-M11, assembly GCF_036549475.1. Lineage (NCBI taxonomy): Bacteria > Pseudomonadati > Pseudomonadota > Alphaproteobacteria > Hyphomicrobiales > Aurantimonadaceae > Aurantimonas > Aurantimonas sp. A2-1-M11. The sequence continues at coordinate 15,962 of NZ_JAZHLI010000036.1, forward strand.
GAGCAGATCATCCTCGGTCAGCGTCTGCTGGGCGGCGGCCCGAGACCAACGCCCCGACAGGCCGGATCCCGTCAGCGCCCCCAGCGCCACTGTCGCAGTCAGGAATTCGCGTCTGGAAAACATGGCTCACCCTCGATCCGGATTGCCTCGGCAATCCAGACTTGAACGATTGTCGACTGTCAGATGCGCGGGACCGGTGGCGACCGGCCCCGGTGCCATCGGCTACTGGCGGACGGCGGGTGTCTCGACAGACAGGCCCTCGCCGCGCCAGGCGGTGTAGACCTCCAGCGCCATCAATTCATCGGAGAAGGCCGTCGGGATTTCCGCCCGTGTATCGCGCACGCAGCCGCGGAACCGATTGTGCAGCGACACCATGCCCCCGGTATTGAAGCGATAGGTCGGGAAGCCGTTGGTCTGGCCCTGGCTCAGATGGTCGGCGCGGATGTACTTGCCGTTGGCGCTCTCGTGGCAGGAAGCGCAGGACAGGTCGAGCTGACCCGTGCGCAGGTAGTAGCGCTCCTTGCCCTTCTCCCACCAGCTCATCATCTCGCCCTCGGCCAGGTCGATCGCGACCGGTTCGCCCAGGGACTGGTGCCGGATGAAGGTCACAAGGTCCTTCTGATCCTGCGCATCGAACTTGTAAGGCTCCGCCTCCATGTTCTCGGTCCGGCAGGCATTGATCTGCAGCTCGAGATTGAAGGGCTTGCCCGCCTTGGCATTCCACTTGGGATAATTGGCACCGACGCCGGCCATCGTCTCCGAGGCCTCCTCGTGGCATGTCGCACAGGACTTGCCAGCCGCGCCGTCGACCGTGTTCCAAATCTCCTCGCCACGCTCGACATTGAGCATGCCGGGATTTTCAAAGCTGTCCATCTGGGTCGCACGGGTCTCTGGCTCGCGATAGAGCCAGCCGGACTCGACCTGTTCGAAGGCGTGCCCCGGCGGCTCAGTCGGCGCGGGGGCGACGGTGATCATCTCCTCGCCGTCGATCGTCAGCGTCTCGTCGACGGGCTCGGCAAAGGCGCCGGACACCAGCGCAAGGCTCCCCAGGCAGGAGACGCCCAAAAGGGCGATGACAGACTTCTTCAAGCGATTTCCTCCCCGCTGAGGCCGAGCCCTGGTGGCTGGCCCCTCTTCCCTGGTCCCGATTGCGATTCCAGCTTCTACTGGACTTCGATCTCGTGCTCGTCCGTGTAGGTCTCGCCGTTGTCGTCCACCCAGGTGAACTTGAACGTCCCGCTCTCGGGCACCTTGGCGGTGAACTCGAAATACGGATTGGCCGACACGGCGGGATCGAGGTCACACTCGAACACCTTGGTGCCGTTGAACTCGCAGGTGAACTTGTTGATGATCTGCCGCGGGATGGGATTGCCATCCTTGTCCTTGCGCTGGCCCGATTCCATCTCGTGGCTGATCAGGGTCTTGATGGTGATGACTTCCCCGGCGCTGGCGCTCTTGGGGACTTTTACTCTCGGCTTTGGCGTTGCCATTGTCTGGTTCTCCTCGTGTGACGCTCGCCTGCGGCGAGGTCACGCATCTCTCGATCTCGGTTCGACGGACGGAACGGCCGATCAGCCGCCGCAGCCGCCGATCGTGACCTTCACTTCCTTGCGGTCCGAAAAGACCGAGCCGTCGTTCATCTTCGCCACCGCTATGACGTTCTGGGTCTGCGCCAGCCGGATCCGCGTCGTTGCCGTCGCGCTACCGCTCATCGGGGTGAAGTAGAAGGTGGCGACCTCGGGATTGGGATTGCCCTCGGCCAGGATCGTCACCGACTCCACGTAATTGTCTTCGGTCATCGGGCTCTCGACCGTCACCGAAATCGGTACGGTGTTGCCGTTCTCGGCAATCTCCGGTGCCGTGAGGCTGATCGTCCCGGACTGCGGCTCGGTGCCGCCAGTGAAGGCGGCCAAGGCCTTTTCGGCCTCCTCGACGCTTGCCAAGGCCCGGCTCGGGGCAAAGGCGAAGAGGCCGTAGGTGGCAGCGCCGGCGGACAGCGCAAAGATCTGGCGTCTCGTCATGTTCATGGAATTTCCTTCCTAGTCGCCTTTCAGCGTCTCGAGATAGGCAACGACATCCTCGACCTGCTGGGCCGTCAGGATGGTCTTGCCCTGATATTTTTCGGCGACGTTGACGCCGACATCGAGCGTGTAGAAGCCCGGCATGACGGTCTGCTCGCCGAACACCTGCTTGGCGTTGACGACGATCGCGCGCAGCTGCCCCGGCTCCCAGCGCTCGCCGACGCCGTTCATCTCCGGCCCGACATTGCCGTGGAACAGCTGGTCGTCGAGATCGGCGTTGACATGGCAGGCCAGGCAATTGCCGAGGCCGCGATCCATGAAGATGCTCCGCCCCTCGGCCGGATCGCCCGGCTTTTCGGTCAACGGCTCGGCGACCTGTGCATCGGCAAAGGACACATCGGCGGGTGCGGTCTCAGCCGCAACGACCAGTGACGGCAGCGCGATGGACATGGCTAGGCCGAGCGCGAACGGACGCATCATGGACAAATTCTACCTCCCGAATGTCGGCTTTCGTCGGCCGATCTGCTTCGATTCCCCTCAGCGACTAAAGCAGCCCAGCGGAATAAATGCAAGTATTGTTATTTTCGAATGTATTGCGACTGCTCACAATTCGTCCCGCGCCGCAGCAATCATTCGGTCGTCTCCATTGTGGCACCGCCCTCGGCCAGCCTGCGAGCATGATATTTCTGAAAATGCTCCTCCCCCTGGTATCCCTTTTCGCGAACCCACTGGAACATGTGGAGGAATGTCTGCTTGCCGAATGCACCCGGCATGGTGGCGACGGCCGCTTCGCCGACCGTCCCCTCCGCCGGCGCTGATTCCGGCATGAACAGGATCGTCGGCGTGAACACCACCCGCCAGCGGCGGGCCGCGGTCTTTTCCGCCAGCGTGGTGCCGTCGAGGTCGGTGACCTCCTCGTCACCGAACAGGTTGTACTGGACCACGTGGAAATTCGCCGCGATGTAGTCGCGCACCGCCGGATCCGCCAGGACCTCCTCGTGCATCTGCCGGCAGGAGATGCAGCCGCGCTGCTCGAACACCAGCGCCAGGCGCTTGCCGTCCGCGCGGGCCGCCTCGATGTCCTCGGCGACATCGCGGAATGTCAGGGTGAACCATGGCTGCTTGTGCAGCCCGTCGTCACCGACTTCCGCGGCAGGGGCCGCCGACGCCAGACACAACAGCGCCGCAGCCGCGAACAGGATCTGCCTCATCATGCGCTTCTCCTCCCTTGTTTCCGGCGCGCCCGGCGCCGGTCTAGCCGATCGTCGCGAAGACCGGAAAGGTCTCCAGCAACCAGTAGGATATCACCGCCATCTGCCCGGTCACGAACAGGATGCCGGTCAGCACCAGCGCTCCGCCCATTACCTTCTCCACCGTCGCCATGTGCTGGCGCAAGCGCGCCGCGTAATCGAGGAACCGCGTCGCGAAGGCGGCGGCCAGCAGAAAAGGCACCCCGATGCCGATCGAATAGGTGGCCAGCAGCCCGGCGCCCCTGAGGGCAGAGCCCTGCGAGCCGGCCACGAACAGGATCGCGGCGAGCACGGGACCGACACAGGGCGTCCATCCGAAGGCGAAGGCCAGGCCGATGACATAGGCGCCGAGCGGCCCCGCCGGCTTCCTCGACACGTTCACGCGCGCTTCCCGGTAGAGGAGCGAGAGGCGGAACACACCGAGAAAATGCAGGCCCATGATAATGATGATGACACCGGCGACCACCGACAGAACGTCGAACCACTGGGCGACCACCTGCCCGACCAGGCTCGCCGTCGCGCCGAGCGCGACGAAGACGGTGGTAAAACCGGCCACGAAGGCGAGTGACGCCAGCATGATCTGGCGCTTGACGGCGGGCTCGGCCCCGCGCTCGCGGACCTGATCGAAGCTCAGCCCCGCCAGATAGGCGAGATAGGGCGGAACGATGGGCAGCACGCAGGGCGAGACGAAGGACAGAAATCCCGCCAGCAGTGCAGCGCCATAGCCGACATCGAGCATTTGAACGTTTCCGATCGCGAACTTATGTTGCACTGCCGACGACCACCGGCTTGTTCAGCGGTGACGTAGCGATTAGATAGAAGAATGCATATGTTATTATCTATTGCAATCGGACAGTCCCTGCTACGCCCCCGCCCCGCGCGCTCCGGCCGTCGGCTTCTGGCCGCGTTGCTGGCATGGACGCTGGTCGCCCCGATCGCAAGCCCCGCCGCCGCCGAGCTTTTGGTGCTGGAGCGGCCCGGCTGCATCTGGTGTGCCCGCTTCGACGCGGAAATCGCGCCTGCCTATCCGAGGACCGACGCGGGCCGGAAGGCGCCGCTGCGCCGCGTCGACGTAACCGAGCCTTGGCCGCACGACCTGACGGACGTTACGCCCGAGCGGATCACGCCGAGCTTCGTTCTCGTCGAGAATGGCCAGGAGATCGCACGTCTGCGCGGCTATCCGGGGGAGGATTTCTTCTGGGGTCTCGTGGACGATATGCTGAAGCAGCTGCCGGCCGCCACCACGGCTTCCCCTGTACCGATCCGATCGAGCGACTGATTTGCGCAATCCGACCAACTGGGCCGTCCCCAAATTCGACCCCTCGACCTCCCCGGAGGAGACGCAAGCCTTCTTCGCCCAAGCGCGCAAGGCCAGCGACCTCTTGAAGGCGATGTCGCACGAGACCCGGCTCGTCATCCTGTGCCTCCTGTCCGAGCAGGAGCGTTCGGTCGGCGACATCGAGGAGATCCTGTCGATGCCGCAGGCGGCCGTCTCGCAACAGCTTGCGCGGCTGCGCTTCGACCGGCTCGTGAAGACCCGGCGGGAGGGCCGGACGGTCTATTACAGCCTGGCCAGCGAGGAGGTCACCTCACTGATCGGGACGCTGTACGAGCTGTTCTGCGCGCCTGTCCGCTCCGCTCCTGACACCCAGGGCTGACCTGGCTCCGTTTCGGCGGTCCGCGACGGTTGCGATCTCCTTGCCAGCACTGTGCGTCAGGACTAGGCTGACCAGCGAAGCGCTCCATAGAAGGCGCTCGGGAGGCAACACATGCTGGTGGAGAGCGGCCTGGCGCTGCCGCTGGCGGGGCTCATCGCCGGCGCGGCGATGGGCTATGTCGCGCGCAGGCATCATTTCTGCACACTGTCGGCGCTGGAACGCCGCTGGTACGCCGGCGACGACAACGGCTTGCGGGCCTGGGGCCTTGCCATTCTCGTGGCCATTCTCCTGACCCAGGCGATGAGCCTTGCCGGCCTGTTCGACCCGAGCCGCAGCTTCTACCTGACCCCGGACTTCGGCTGGACCGGTGCGATCCTTGGCGGCCTCGCCTTCGGCTTCGGCATGGCACTCGTCGGCACCTGCGGCTTCGGCGCGCTGGTGCGACTCGGTGGCGGTTCGCTGCGCGGCCTCGTGGTCATCGTCATCCTCGGCCTTTCGGCCCTCGCCGCCCAGCGCGGCATCCTCGCATTCGGACGCGTCGCACTCGTCGATTCCCAGGCCTACGACCTGACCCGGCTCGGCGCACCCGACCAGACGCTCGGCGCCACCGCCAGCGCCCTCACCGGCCGCGACCTGCGCTGGGCCATCCTGCTCGTCGTGATCGCCGCGCTCGGCACCTGGGTCTTCCGGTCCGCTCCCTTCCGGCGCGACCGGGGCAAGATGCTGGCCGGAACCGTCATCGGCATCGCGGTCGCCTTCGGCTGGCTGGCAACCACCACGGTCGCCGAGCGCGCCTTCGTGCCGGTGCAGGTGGAGAGCGCCTCCTTCGTGGTGCCGCCCGGCGACCTCATCCTGCAAATCGTCGCCTATACCGGCGTGCTGCCGGACTATGGCGTCGGGCTCGTCCTCGGGGTGATCGTCGGCGCCGCCGTCGCGGCCCATCGCGGCGGTGACGTGCGCTGGGAAGCCTGCGACGACGCACGCGAACTGTCGCGCCATCTTGCCGGCGCGGTGCTGATGGGGGTGGGCGGCGTCTTCTCGCTGGGCTGCACCATCGGCCAGGGTATCTCGGCAGCGTCGCTGCTCACCGTCTCGGCGCCGCTCGTCCTGATCTCGGTCGCCCTGGGCGCCCGAATCGGCCTCGCCTACATTCTCGAAGGCTCGATTCGCCACGCCTTTCGCGGTATCGAACGGGGGCCGGCGGAATAGGTCAGGCGCCCGGCACGAAGCGGTAGTGCGATCCTTCCGTCTCGACCCGGCCGATGCCGCCCTGCGGCAGATGGAAGCCCACGAAGCGCAGTTTCTCCGCCGCCAGCCTGTCGAGCAGCCGCCGGCGCGTGGCCGCGCCCGCCTCGGCATCCTGGTCGGCGCCCCAGAGCAGATCCGGCCGCGCGAAGGACACCGGATCGTTGGCGATCGCGTCGCCGACGATCATCACCGGCGCATCAAGGCCGTGCAGCACGAAGGCACAATGGCCCGGCGTGTGGCCGAAGGCCGCCATGGCCTCGATGCCGGCGACCGGCTCGGTACCGGCATCGAAGAGGGTGGTCCGCTCCTCGATGGCATCGAAGCGGCCGCGCGCGCCGACCACGAAGTTCTGGCGCTCTTCCGGGATATTCGCGAGCGCGGCCTCCGAGCGCCAGAAATCCCATTCGGTCCGGCAGACATGAAACTGCGCTTCGGGAAAGGCGACGTCTTCGAAATCGTCCAGCACGCCCCAGATGTGATCGGGATGGGCATGGGTGAAGATCACGTCGGTGATCTCGCTCGCATCGATCCCGGCCTCGGCGAGGCTGTCCGGCAGCCGGCCGGCGCTCGGCATGAAGTTGGACCCGGCGCCCGCGTCGAAGAGGACGAGGCGGTCGCCGCTGCGATGCAGCGTCAGATTGCAGGGCGGCGACAGCATCGCACCATCCCCCGTCTCGATGCCGAGTTCCCGGCGCGCCTCGGCCGGCACGCCTGGCAGGAGAAAGTCGGCCGGCAGTTCCAGATGCCCGTCGCTCAGCGTTGACAGGCGATCGGCGGGCGCGGCCTGCCCCCTCGCCCCGAATGCCAGGGATCCGGACAGCGCCGTTGCGCCGACCATGAAACTGCGTCGCGTGAACATGTCGTCCTCCCGTGGTGTACCCGGGCATTCCTACATGCAATTTTCACAATGTATAGACGCCGAGGTCGGCACCATCGGCTCGCGGTCGCAGGCGCTGAGATCGACGGCGCCCGTCACCATCCTGGGGGCCACCGCGGCGCTGGGATCATCTGCCGCCGGGCGATCGCGCCGGCTGCGGTAAGGCCCCCGCCCGGCCCTGGCGATCTCATTCCGGTCCCCATCTCAACGGTGTTCGGATCGAACGACATGCAATAGTGTAACGCACCAGTGACAAACCCCGCAACGCGGCGCTGGACAAGCGCCATCGAAAAAGACAAAAGCAGGCGACACGATGCGATCCCTGTCCGTACGGCAAGCACGAGGTCCCCGACCGACGCCCTTTCCATCGAACGCCAGGCACCCGACATGGCCTCAAGTCGCCCCACCGATCTGAAGCTGCCAGCAATCGACCAGCGAACGCTGGCCAATCTGGTCGCGGCCTCGGCCGACCTCGCCCTCGTCGTCGACCGCAACGACGTCATCGACGACCTGACACTCAACATGCGCGACCTGAAATCCTCCTCCATCGCGACCTGGCGCGGCCAGCAGATCGATGCCGTCGTGCGCCAGGACAATCGCGACTTGCTGAAGACAATGCTCGGATCGGCGCGCGATAGAAAGCCTTCGCAGCGTTTCGACATCATTCATCCGCTCGGGAAAGGGCGGGATCTGACGATGCAGTATTCGGCGCAGCAGATCGGCCCGGACGGGCAGATCATCCTGGTCGGGCGCGATCTGCGCCCCATCGCCGACCTGCAGTCGCGACTCCTAGCCAACAGGCGATCGCTGGAGGAGAACAACAGACGGCAGAAGCAGGCGGAAGCCCATTACCGTCTCCTGTTCGAGACGGCACCCGACGCCGTTCTCATCGTCGACGTCGACAAGGGCAAGATACGCGAGGGCAATCCGCGCGCCGCCGCCATACTCGGCCTGTCACCGGCCGAACTCGCCGGCAAGAAACTGCCGGCCCTGTTCGAAAAGTCGCAGCAGGCCGAAATCAAGGCCATGCTGGCGCACGCGCTTGCGGCCGGAACGCAGGTGACGCTGGACGCCGTCGCACGCCACGGCTCCCGGCTGGCGTTGACTGCGGAACTGTTTCGCGCCGGCGAGTTGAAGCTGGTCCTCTTGCGCATGACCGAGGCCGCCGAATCGTCGCAGGCCGCGCCCGGTTCCGATCTCGGCGAACTCGTCCGCAACGCCGCCGAAGCCGTGCTCCTGACTGACGAGGCCGGGACGGTGGTCTGGGCCAACGAATCCTTCCTGGTGCTGACCGGCCTGTCGCTGGCCGCCCATGCCGTGGGCAAGGGACTGGAGGATTTCTTCCATTGGAACGGCATCGAGCAGGACGTGCTCCTCGCCAGTATTCGCCGCAATGGTCGCATCCCGCTGTTCCCCGGCACGGTGAAGGGCGCGAACGTCCAGGCGACCGAGGTCGAACTGTCGGCGGTGTGGCGCAGCGAGGGCGCGCAGCCGGGATACGCATTCATCATGCGCGCCCGCAGCCCCGAGGACGGACTCCTCGGCCGTGGCAACAGCGATCTAACCCGCACCGCCGAAAGCCTAGTCGAGATGATCGGCCGCGTGCCGATGAAGGACATGGTGCGCGACACGACGAACGTGATCGAACGCATGTGCATCGAGGCGGCGCTGAAGCTGACCGGCAACAACCGTACATCGGCAGCCCGCGTGCTCGGCCTGAGCCGTCAGGCGCTGTATCTGAAGCTGCACCGCTTCGGCATGGCCGAGGAAGAATAGGCTCCGCGAGGGCCCGAGCCGAGGTCTGCGGACCCTGTGCCAGAATCCATATGTGGACGGCCCCCTCCTCGCAAGATTGTCGAGCAGCGTTTTTGATCGGATCGCTTGCGATCATATGTCCGGCCTTTGTGTGTGCGGTCGCACGTGACCGCGGGCCAAGATGGTTTCCGCAACGCAAGTTCCTAACATGAGCGCGGCCGACAATGGGCGATGGATTCAACGGAGTATCTTGCGTCTCGGATCGATCGATCACACCATCTGCTCTTTCTTGCAAGTTCCGGTATCGGCTCAGCACGGTAGCGTTAAAAGGCGCTTCCCCTGTCTGGCCAATCTCTCTATGCAGCGCGGGCCAGGGCGGGTGGCGTAACATTTGCTCTGTAGGTTTCACCGCTCACCATCAGCTTCCAGGCGATGCGCGCGATCTTGTTCGCCAAGGCCACGGCGGCGAGCTTCGGCGGCCTGCGCTTGAGCAGGTCAACTAGCCACGGCCACGCGGCCCCTCGGCCGCGTCGCACATGCTGGATGACAGCGGTGGTGGCACCGACCACCAGAACGCTGCGCAAGGCCTCGTCGCCGGCGCGCGTGATGACGCCGAGCCGGACCTTGCCGGCCGTGGAGTGATCCTTCGGCGTCAGACCAAGGCAGGCGGCGTAGTGCCGAGCCGGTCGGAAGGCCTCAGGCGCGGGCGTCTTCATCACCAGCGGCGACGCACCGATCGGGCCGACGCCGGGGATTTGCGCCAGGCGTTGGCTGCATTCATCGGCCCGGTGCCAGGCCCTCGGCTTGCCACCGACCTCTTCCAGTTGCGCTTGCAACTGCGCGTATTCCTCAGCATGGAGCGCGAACAGCTCCCGCGCCAAATCGGGCAACGCTTCGTCCGCCGCGATGCGCTCGAGCAACAACTCGATTTTGCTTATTCCCTTCGCGGCAGACAGACCGAATTCGGCCGCATAGCCGCGAATGGAATTGGCGAGCTGCGTGCGATTGCGGATCAGCCGGTCCGCGTACGCCTCTTAACATCAATGCCGCCTGTTGCTCAGTCGTTTTGACCGGCACGAACCGCATCGAAGGCCGGCTCACTGCCTCGCACAGCGCCTCGGCGTCGGCCGCATCGTTCTTGCCGCGCTTGACGTACGGCTTGACGAACTGCGGCGGAAGCAGCTTCACCTCGTGACCGACCGACTGCAGCAGGCGCGCCCAATGGTGCGATCCGCCACACGCCTCGATCGCGATCATCGTCGGTGCAGCTTCTCGAAGAACGCCACCATCTCCTTGCGCCGCAGCTTCTTACGCAGAACCGGCTCCTCTGCCGCGTTCACGCCATGCAGCTGGAACACGTGCTTTGACGTGTCCATCCCGACTCGAATAATCTGTTCCATGGACGGTCTCCTTCGCTTGAGATCCTTAACGACCTCATTTTGGCACATCGATGCCGTACGGGGGCCGTCCACTCCAACATGAGGGGCCGCCGGAGCCGGCATGCCATTCCACGGCCCGGCATCCCCGTCGCCGCCTGCGGGCTCTGAGCTTCCAGGCGTCGAAAATTGGGATGGATGTCGAACAGGACAGCGCCCGCGGAGGGCATCGGTCAGCACCCGGGACGCCGAATACCCTTCCTGCCCCAAGGATGGCTCCCCGTAGGGGCATTCTCGCCGCGACCGACGGATAGGCGCCGTATCGACCGCAGCGTCCCCACCAACCGCCACCGCGACGATCGTGCTAACGCCATCTGGAGACACTCATGCCGCGATCCCTGTCTCACCAGGAAAACCATCTCGTCGCGCGCATCGGCTGGCTCCGTGCCGCCGTCCTCGGGGCCAATGACGGCATCGTCTCGACGGCGAGCCTGATCGTCGGCGTCGCGGCGTCCGCGGCTGCGACGCCCGAGATCGTAATAGCCGGCGTTGCCGGCCTCGTTGCGGGCGCAATGTCGATGGCGGCGGGCGAGTATGTCTCGGTCTCCTCCCAGTCCGACACCGAGAACGCCGACCTTGCCCGCGAGACCACGGAACTGCGCGACGATCCGGCCGGAGAACTCGAGGAGTTGACGCAGATCTACGTGGCTCGAGGTCTGGAACGGGGACTCGCCGGTCACGTCGCGGCTCAACTCACGGCGCGGGATGCGCTCGGCGCCCATGCCAGGGACGAGCTCGGGATATCGGAGGTGACGGCGGCCCGTCCGGTCCAGGCCGCGCTGACGTCTGCGGCGACCTTCGCCATCGGCGCCGCGATGCCGCTGTTGATGGTCTTCGTAGCTCCTGCGGACCTCCTCATCATCCTCGTCTCGGGCGCGTCGCTGATCTTCCTCGGCGTCCTCGGTGCGATCGGCGCCAAGGCCGGCGGGGCGAATGTCTGGCGCGGCACGGCGCGCGTCGCCTTCTGGGGTGCGGCGGCCATGGCCCTGACCGCGGGGATCGGAGCTTTGTTCGGCCAGACGATCTGAGGGCGATCTGCTGCTCCGGGCGAAAGCGTGCGCAACCAGCCGATGAGCTGAACCATGGCGACTTCGCAATGGGAGAGACGGCTCGTCAGATGCGGCCTTCCGGAGCATGCGGGGTGGATGTCGTCTCGAGCGACCAACGAGATGCTGCATCTTCAGGGCTGCGTGCTTTCCGACCTGTTTGTCCCGGCACGATCCTGAGCGCCCGCAGGGCGTTGAGGATGACCGCCACGTCGATCCCCTCCTGCAAGAGCGCACCCTGCACCGGCGTCAGATACCCGAAGGCCGCCGCGATCATGCCCAGGACCGACAGCCCGATCCCGGCCACGACGCTCTCAAGGGCGATGCGTCGCGAGCGCTGTGCGACCTCGATCCCCGGAAGCAGGCGATCCAGGTGATCGACCAGCAGCACGACATCCGCCGCCTCCGCTGACGCCGCCGCTCCACGCGCACCCATCGCGACTCCGACATCAGCCGCCGCCAGGGCGGGGGCATCGTTGACGCCGTCGCCCACCATCATGACCGCGCCAGTCTTGCGCTCTGCTAGAACCAGCATCACCTTCTGATCGGGTGTGAGATCGGCCCGCACTGCGTCGAACCCCAGCCCTTCCGTCACGGCCTCGGCCACGGCACGGCGATCCCCTGTCGCCAGCAATATGCGCGCGACCCCCAATTTGCGCAGTCCGGCCAGCAGGTCTGCCGTGCCAGGGCGCAGCGCGTCGGCCATCACGAGATGCCCCATCAGTTTGCCGTCGACGGCGAGCGACACAATCACCGACCCCGTATCGACGACCGCGCTTTCAGGCTCGGCGACGCCTGCCTGCGAGGCAACGAAACCAGCGCCCCCCACGACGACCCTTCGCCCCTCGACGGTTCCGGCAACGCCTCCTCCCGGTGTCTCGACCACGTTCTCAGGGACCGGCAAGGCGGTGGCGCGCGCCCGGGCTGCCGCGACGATTGCCTGCGCAATCGGGTGCTTCGAGGCCTGATCGAGGGCCGCAGCGAAATACAGGATATCGTCGCCGGACATGTCGCCATGTCTGTCGATCGATACGATCTGTGGCCGCCCGTCCGTCAGCGTGCCGGTCTTGTCGAGGATCAGCGTCTTGATCCGGGCCAGCGCCTCGAGCGGTTTGGCCCCCTTGATCAGCACCCCGAAATGCGCCGCCCGCGACAGCCCGGCCACCAGGGCGACTGGCACGGCGAGGATCAGCGGACAGGGGGTCGCGACCACCAGAACCGCAACGGCGCGGATCGGATCACCGGTGAACCACCAGGCGGCGGTCGCCAGGACAACCGTGACGGTCAGGAACAGCAGCGACCAGCGGTCGGCCAGCCGGGCCATCGGCGCCTTGGACTTCTGCGCCTCCTCGACCAGCCGGACGATCCCCGCATAAGTGCTGTCGGCCGCGCGCCGCGTAACCCGAAGATCGAATGCCTCGCCCGCGTTGGTCGAGCCGCTCATCACCTCCTGCCCGTGCTCGAGCCGGACCGGCATCGACTCGCCCGTCAGCGCCGACTGATCGAGCATCGCGCGCGTGCTCTCGACGGACCCATCCACGGGGGCCACGTCGCCCTGACGGATCAGCAGCAGGTCGCCCGGTGCGATGTCGTCCAGAGGCACTTCATCGAGCGCGCCGTCGCGGTGGCGGGTGGCCGTTCGAGGCACGCGGGACAACAGATCGCTCATCTCTCGCCGGGCGCGACCCTGCGCGAAACTCTCCAGGAAGGTTCCGCCCGAATACATCAGCGCGACCACCGCCGCCGCCAGCGTCTCGCCGAACAACAGTGCGGCCGACATCGACAGCGCCGCAACGATGTCGAGTCCGACCTCGCCGTTCGACAGACTTCGTACAATCTCGACACAGAGGGCCCCAAGGACGGGGACGACGCCTGCCGTCCACGCAATCTTGGCAAGGTCTGGCTGCCCGGAGAGCCAGAGCACAAGGCCGGACACCAGACCAAGCAATGCCAGGCCCAGCAGGCCGACGTTCAGGCGATCGTGAAGCAAGAGGGTCATCTGGTGCGTATCCCGTCAAACCACGCGTTCGAGGTCTGGACAGGTCTCGAACAGCCGTCCGACGCGCGTTTCGCGAAGATGATCGCCCTCACGGTCAATGAAGAGAGCGTTCAGATCATGCTTACGCGCCATTTCCGAGCCCTCCAAGCTCCCTTTCACCATGCACCCCGTCGCCCAGGCGTCAGCCTCGGCACATGTCTTCGCCACGACCGTGACCGAGGCGGGCGACGCGAGTAAGGGCGCGCCGCGGTTCGGGTCCATGGTGTGCGAGAGGCGGCGGCCGTGTACCTCGATCCAGTGGCGGTAGTTCCCGGAGGTCGCCACCGCGGCGTCCTCCAGGGCGAAGATGGAACGGGGCGCCCGCCGGTTCGGATCCGGCGCTTCCACCGCGACGACCCACGGCTCCCCGTCCGGACGGAGCCGGGTAGCGCGCATCTCGCCGTCGATGCCGACGAGGCTCGCCGCGATGCCGGTGCCGCGCAGTATGTCGGCCAGCCGGTCGACACCATAACCCTTGGCGATGCCATTCAGGTCGAGCGCCAGCGGCGCGGTCTTGCGGACACGGCTGGCCGCGGCGTCGATCTCGAGCGCCTCGAAGGCCGGCACCCGCTCGGCGGCCATCGCGGCGCGGATACGGCCGGCCGCCGCCGCTTCTGGCCCGAAGCCCCAGGCAGTCACCGCGTCGCCCATGCCGATGTCGAAGGCCCCGCCGGAGGCATGCCCGATCTCGAGACCGAGCCGCAGGACGTCCATCAGCCCCGCCGGCACCGTGATCCACGCGCCTAATGGCGCCGCGTTGAGGCCCATGAGGTCGCTGCCGGGCTTCCAGGTCGACATCTGCGCATCGACTCCGTCGACGGCATCCTGCAATGCGGCGCGGACCCGCTCCGGGTCGAAATCCGGGTGCGCGAAGAACAGCGCCGACCAGCGCGTTCCCATGGTCGGCCCATTCAGGGCGTGCCGCACCTGATCAGTAGACATCTTCGACATACCGCCCCTCAGCCTTCAGCGCCGCCGGCGTCAGCCCGACGGGGGCGAGGATCTCCGCCAGCGCGTCGGCGACGCCCGCGGCCATGTCGCGGCCGCCGCAGACCATGATCCGCGCCCCGGCGCGGACGAGACGGGCGATGTCGGCGGCCTCGGCGCGAAGTGCGTCCTGGACGTAATGCGGCTTTGCTCCGCGCGAGACCGTCGTGACGAGCCGGGAAAGCCCTCCGGCCGCCTGCCATCCCGGCAAATCCTCGCCGTAGAAGAAATCGCTGCGCGAATCGCGCATCCCGAAGAACAGGTGGATGGGGCGACGCCCCGCATTGCCGCGCACGAACCCCGCCAGCGGGCCGATGCCGGTGCCGGCGCCGATCAGGATCAGCGGCGTGTGGCCCCGGCCCGGATGGAAGCCCGGATTGCGGCGCAGAAAGGCCATTACGCTGTCGCCCGGTTCCAGCCCGCTAAGCTGGCCGGAACAGAGGCCTCCCGGATGCTTCTTCACCACGATCTCGACGAACCCGTCGCGGCGCGACGAGGCAAGCGAATATAGTCGCGGCACCGCCGAGCCTTCGGGCAGGACGCCGATCAGGTCGCCGGCGGCGAAGCGGGCAAAGCCCGTCCCCGTCAGCCGCTGCCAGAGCGTCACCGGCGGCGGCGCAAAGCGCAGGATCGCGGTCGGCGCCTGAACTTCGGCACCATAGTCGCGACGCGACGTCAGCGTGAGTGCCGCGACCGCCGGTGGGACCGGCTGATGGGCCAGTTCCAGTTCGATCCCCAGCTTCTGGCCAAGGGCCCGTCCCCAGCGCGCGAAGTCCTGCGGCGACTGGCGGTCGATCGTGTCGAGCGGCAGGAGCTCCGGCCAGGCTTTCGCCCCGGCCGCGGCAACGACGGCGCTGGCGAAAGTGCAAAAGGCGGGGAAGCTGCGGTCGCCGAAGCCGAGCACGACCAGCGGTATCCCGGGCGCGCGCTCGAGAGCCTCGAGCCTTTCGAGGAAGCCCTTGGCCGAAGCCGGTGCATCCCCGTCGCCGTAGGTCGACGCCAGGACGATGATCCGCTCTGCGCGGGCGTAGCGGTCCGGCGCGAAGGCCGACATCGGCGCAGCGTGGACGCTGTGTCCCGCCTCGGTGAGCGCCGCGTGCAGCGTCGCCGCGAAACCCCAGGTGCTGCCACCCTCGCTGCCGACGAGCAGGATCGTCCCGGCCCGGCCGGCAGGCTGGTTGGCGCTGATGCGTGGCCGGCCGCGTCGCCCTCTCAGCCAGACCAGCACGCCAGTCGCGCCCATCGCCGGCACGCCGAGAGCCATGAGCCCGAGGACGAGTCCGAGGGCCGCCGCACCGTGACCGGTATGCAGCATGTAGACGGTCTCTAACACGTGCTCCCATGCGGTCAGATTGGTCCAGCCCAGTAGCGCGCCCGTTCCCTGGTCGAAAGTGCCGGTGCCCCGCTCGGTCTCCAGCGTGAACACGTCGGTGGTGTCGCCGGGATAGGGAAAGCTCAGCTCGCGCAACTCGGCCACCTTGGCGTCCCGAAGCGCCGGCATGTCGGCGAACGTCACGCCGGTCCTGCCGCTCAACGCGGTGGAGACCACCGGTGCGGCACCGCCGTCGGGGATGAGTTCGAAGGTCGACGCGGTCATCCACAGTGCAGTGGCAGAGGACAGCAACAGGCCGAACACTGCCCCCCGCGTGAGTTCGACATGCAGCCGGCCCGGGAACGGCCCGCGCAGCGGCGCGAACCAGCGCCTCCAGCCGCCGACCCGGCGCGCAACCAAAGCCGTCCCGGAGAGCGACAGCACCAGCATCGCCGCCGCGCCCACCGCCGTCGCGACGCGGCCGCCGTCGCCGAGGAACAGTGAGCGATGCAGGTTGGTCAGCCAGCGCTCCGCCTGGTTCGGGTCGGCCGAGCCGACGCCCGCGCCGGTTTCGGGGTTGATGACGGCGGCCCCCGGCGCACCTTGTTCGAACCAGTAGGCGGTGATCCGTCCCGAGGGCGCACGACGGATCTGCTCGACGCCCGGATAGGCGGCCTGGACCCGCTCGGCCAGCGCCGCGACGCTCATCTCCGCCGCCGCCTGCGGGGCGGCCAGCCGCTCGGCCGCCGGAAAGACCGACAGCACCGCCCCGCTGAGCGCCAGGACCGTCAGGAGTGCCAGGGCCAGGAGACCCGGCCAGCGATGGAGAGCGCGGATCATGACCCTGTCACCTCAAAGGCCGTAGGTTAGGCTGGCAACGTAGCGCCGCCCCTTGACGGGCATTCCCGCACCGGCAGTCGTCAGCGGCACCGCGACCTCGTTCGGGCTGTCACGCATGTCCTCGACCGCTGCGTCGACGTGCAGCGTGTAGCCGGCGTCGAACAGCGCATCGGCCAGATCGAGCGTGATCTCGAGACTGCGACCTGCACCGACGCTGGCGCCGGTGATGCCGTTGACCTCAGCCGTATTGCCGCCGGTCGCGCGGTACCATTCGGTCAGATGCTCGTAGTATTTCGACTTGCCGCCGGCCATCCAGAGGCTGCCCTTGTAGGCACCGGAGGCGTCGGTGACGTACAGCGCCAGATAGGCGCCGTCGCCGCCGTAATCGTTGAGCGTCGTGGTGAGCGTGACCGGGCGTGCCAAGGCGAAGCCGGGCAGTGTCAGCGCCGAGGTCAGCGCGAGGAATGCAAGAAGCGATTTCATCGGTCGAGTCCTTTTCGGAAGGCGGCGGGAAGGCTCAGTTCACCTGGACCTTTGGCGGGGCACCGTTGCCGAAGAGCCCGTTCTGCGGCGGCACGACGGTGCCGGCGGGGGCGTGATTGCGCGCGCTGCCGCCGCTTTCGTCGTCGTCTTCGCCGTCATCGTCGTCCTCTTCGTCATCGTCTTCGCCTTCACCACGACGCGAAGTCTCGCGGGAGCCGCGATCGTCGTCGTCATCGTCACTGGCCAAGATCAGCTGCAGCGCTTGCGCCGCATCTTCGAAGAGCGCGGCGAAGGGCCGAGGGCTCCCGTCGGCGGGGGCCGATATCGCGCTCCATGCCGGCAGGCCGATGGCGGCCATCAGCGCGGTGGAAGCGACGAGAAGCGTGAGGGTCTTTCGCATGGCAGGATCTCCTTTTCGTCTGCTCGACTAATCTGGAGAACAGACCTGAGGGCTCCCTGACAGGGCCGCGATTTCCGCTTCAGCTTGCCGTCAGGATGGAAAAAGGCCCTGCCGGAAAAAAGGGGCCGCATCGCCAAGTCGATCGTCGGGCCTGCACAGATACGGGACGCCGCTTCGCCATATCCGTCACTCGTCAGAGACGCCCGGTCCGGCAGGTAGGTCGTCGTCATCCTCGTATTCGAGCTCAATGACGCCCAGCGTCTCTGGATGAACCGTCACCTCGATCGAACGCCCGTCGGCATCCCGGCCGTCGATCTCGTAGCAGCCATCGTCGATCTTGATGCGACGCACGGTCCAGCCGTTCGTTTGGGCCAGCCGCTCGACGGCATCCCGCGGCTGCCAGTCGGCCATTGGAACGAAGCAATCGTCGTCAGCGAACGCTGCTCCAGTTGGGAAAACTGCCAGAAAGCCGAGAATTGTGAATGTCTTCTTCATGAGCCAAACTCCTCCCGCCGCCATCTCGATGGACTCATGCGGGGCGAGACTGACAGGAACCTGAAGCACCGGCCCTGGCGGCGTCAGCTATGTGTCAGCCTGACGGATCACTGAGGTCATCGGAGAGGAACGTGGCCGGGCATGCGCATCCTGCTGATCGAGGACGACACCATCTTGGGCGCCGCCGTGCGGGATCAGATCGCCGGGGACGGTCAGTCGGTGGACTGGGCAACCCGGTTGGATGCGGCCGGAGATGCCATGGCAGTGGCCGCTTACGATCTTGTGCTGCTCGACCTCATGCTCCCCGACGGCCGCGGCGTCGGCTTCCTGAAGGGATTGCGCGCGCGCGGCGACGTGACGCCGGTGATCATCCTGACCGCGCTCGACCAGGTTTCCGACCGGATCGAGGGGCTGAACGCCGGCGCCGACGACTACCTCGTGAAGCCGTTCGATCTGTCTGAACTCTCGGCACGCATCGGATCGGTTGCCCGGCGCTACGCCGGTAACCCGAACCCGATCATCACCCATGGCGAGATCGAGGTCGACCTCGCCTCGCGTAGCATCGGCCGCAACGGCACCCCCGTCCAGTTGACAGCGCGCGAATGGTCGCTGTTCGAGGCCTTCCTGTCCCGCCCTGGTCAGCTTCTGTCGAAGGCGCAACTGGAAGACAAGCTCTATGCCTTCGGCGCCGAAGTGGAGAGCAACACCATCGAGGTCCTCGTCAGCCGCCTGCGCAGGAAGCTGGGCGGCAGCGTCATCGAAACCGAACGGGGCCTCGGCTATCGGCTGGGCCGGCCATGAGGCTGCCACGGAGCCTTCAGGCGCGGTTGGGGCTGTCCATTGGCGTTCTGCTGACCGTCCTGTGGATCGCCGCCGCCTCCGTGACGGCCGTTATCCTGCGGCACGAAATGGACGAAGTCTTAGACTCCGCGCTGCGCGAGACCGCCGAACGCATACTGCCTCTGGCCGTCACTGACATCGTGGGTCGCGAGACAGAAGGGTTTACACAACGTCTCGCCGTCATACGGGCGCACGACGAATTCCTGACTTATCTCGTGCGCGATGACGAGGGGCGCATCCTGCTGCAATCCCACGCGGCCGATCCGGCCGTGTTCCCCGCTTATGACGGGCGGGGGTTTCGCCAGACGTCCACCCATCGGCTCTACAGTGACGCGGTCATGCAGGGGACGATCCGGATCACCGTCGCCGAGCCGCTCGTCCATCGCGCGTCCGTCGCGCGTGAATTCCAGTTGGGGCTCGGCCTGCCGCTGCTGATTGTCATTCCCGTCGCGCTGACGGTAATCATTCTTGCCGTGCGCCAGAGCCTTGCCCCGCTGCGCCGGTTCCGAGCAAGCCTCGAGGCCCGCAGCGGGCGCGACCTTGCTCCGGTTTCCACGGGCGGGCTCCCGTCAGAACTCGTTCCCCTGTCAGAAACCCTGAACAATCTGTTGGGGCGACTAAGCGAATCCTTCGAGGCGGAGCGAAGCTTTGCCGCTAACGCCGCACACGAGCTTCGCACGCCGCTCGCCGGCGCCATTGCTCAGGCGCAGCGCCTGCAATCGGAAACCCCAGACCCGGCCGCAGCGGCCCGGGCCGCCCAGATCGAGGGTGTACTCAAGCGGCTGGTGCGGCTGTCCGAACGCCTCATGCAACTCGCACGGGCCGAAGGCGGACGGCTCCGTATAGATCGGGTCGCCGATCTGAGAGTTGTCGCACGTATCGTGATTGAGGATCTTGCGAGAACTGAAGCGCCGGGCCGCATCGTGCTGACGCTGCCGGAGACACCGGTGATGTCGGATCTTGATCCTGACGCGTTCGGGATCCTGTGCGGAAACCTAGTGGAGAACGCTCTGCGTCATGGCGCGCAGCGCACCCCGATCGAGGTCACGCTGACGACGGACGGGCAGTTGATTGTCACGAATGAAGGGCCAGTCCTGCCAGCCGAAACTCTGGACCGCCTCACCGTCCGCTTCGAGCGTGCGGACGCGAGCACGAACGGCAGCGGGCTGGGGCTCGCCATCGTTGCCGCCATCGCGGACCGTATCGGAAGCTCGCTGGTTCTCGGATCGCCGCGACGGGGTGCCGCTTCAGGCTTCGAAGCGACGGTCACTTTACCGACGGACGCTTCGAACGCGGTCAAAAAAACGGTCGTGTCCCCACATGTGGTGGCTCAACAGTAGCGTCGCCGATCTCGTCCGCGCCTTTCATTGCGCTGTGGGACGAGATTGGCGGCGCGGTGGTCACCAGCGGTTTCCGGCTAGGCTTGGGTTGCAACAGCCAACCCGGACCGGAGAATCCCCTGATGACCGACTACATGATGGGCCTGCGCAGCCTTCTGGAGAAGACCCCTGATGCCGCCGAAGCTGCGCAAGGGCAGCTACTTTCCCGGCTTTCTGGAGCCGCGGCGCATGGCCGAGAAGGCCCTGACGGCCGTCATCCAGGAGGCATAGGTGCAAGGCATCTCCACCCGCTCGGTCGACGAGCTGGTCAAGGCAATGGGCATGTCGGGTATTTCCAAGAGCCAGGTGTCGAGACTCTGCGAAGAGATCGACGGCAAGGTGAAGGCGTTCCTCGAACGGCCGATCGAAGGTGACTGGCCCTATCTCTGGATCGACGCCCTATCTGAAGGTTCGCCGCGGCGGGCGGATCGGCTCCGTCGCCGTGATCATCGCCGTCGGCGTCAACGCCGATGACCGGCGCGAGGTGCTGGGCATGGAGATCGGCACGTCCGAGGCCGAACCGATCCGAACCGTGTTCCTGCGCAAGCTCACCCGTCGCGGCCTTCGCGGCGTAAAGCTCATCGTTTCCGATGCGCACGAGGGCATCAAGGCGGCCATCACCAAGGTGCTGACGGCTACTTGGCAGCGCTGCTAGAGACGGTGGACCGAGCGGACGCAGGAACCACAGCGGCAGCGAGAATCGTAGCCGCACCAGCGGCCAGCATTGTGTTTAGTTTCATGGTTCGTCTCCCATTTCAGGCAGGCGCTTCTCATCAGGCAAGGCTGAAACGCTGTTTGAGGTGATAAACAGGAAGCATAGCGCCTGGTTCCTCCCGCACTGTCTGGGTTCAATTCGGCCCCGATCACTCTGTTCATCTGGGGTTCATCAACAAGGCTGCCGGAGTTGCTCTTACTCGTTGATAAATTTGGGAGTTATTATGGATCGCTGATTGCAACCGTCCTACTTCTGACATGAAATCACCTAGATCTGACGCCTAAACAGAGCAAGGGACTTCCCAATTAGATTGCCGGCAGGTGCTATCGGCAGACTGGGTGCCGCCAAATCGCTCGGGACACGGCTCGAACCGACGCCGGCCGCCGGCTGTGGCACGACTTGATCGGGCAGCGGCGTGTTCGCACCCCGACGACGGTGCCGATCCGATGGAAGAATTTCGATCCCAGTGCGAATCATCTCGATTGACTCTCTTCCACGACGAGAGCGTAAATATTGGGTCAACCCAAGGGGACCCGAAATGACGGCTCATGATTTTATCGAGTGGTTGGACCGGATGTGGTTCTCGGACAACGAAGCAGCCCGACGTCTTTTCATATCCGTCCAGGACGTGACGCGCTTCAAGTACGAAGGCGCTACCAAGACCATCGGACTCGCCTGTGCTGCCATTGCAGTTGGAGCGCCAGTTTGGTCGTCGACGGGGAAACGTAGAATGAAGCGCAAGGTGAGGAAGGCAGCGTAGCTACCGCAGACTCCCTGAATATGTGCAAAGAACAAGTTTTCCCATTGAAGGAACGACTGGGCATGGCGGGATGATGCGGCCGCTATTGTAAGACGATTGGCGCCTCACCTGTTACCGGACCGCGATCGAATGCATCCGGGATGCAGACGTTCCTGCGATCATAGTCGCCACCGCGCGCTCAGCCCGACACTCGACGAGGCACCGAAACACCCCGTAGAGGATGGATCCGAGTCAGAAATGTTGCAATCGTCCGAAAGGGACGCCCAAGACGGCTTCCGTTAAGAAATCTATTCGACAGGAATGCTGCCACATTGTAATAATTCGCGCCGCGCTGCTTCCTGGCGCAGGGTCATGGAGGAATCATATGCCTTACGTGGCGAACCTTTATTTCAAAACGGCCATCACCTTCCTCGTAGTGGGGATCTCGGTTGGCCTTCAAATGTCAATCTCGGGAAATCACAACGTAATCGGTGCCCACGCTCACATCAATCTCTTGGGTTGGGTCACAAGTGCCCTATTCGGGGCCTTCTACGCCCTAAATCCGGCAAAAGCGCAGAAGCGTTTGGCGATTATTCAGTATGGGGTCTATACGACCGGCGTCGTCATCTTGTCACCGGCCCTCTACTTCCTGCTTCTGGGCAATTCGCGTGCCGAGCCGGCAGTCGCCATCGCCTCGCTGATTGTTTTTGCTGGCGTGATACTGTTCGCCGTGATGGTTTTCGCCAAAGACGAGGTGCGGACGTCCGATATACCGGTGGCGACGTCAGCGGTCTGAATGGCTGAGGTATGCACTGCCCTCCCGAGATGCCGGTGGGCGGTAACTGCGCGGCCCCGCGGGTATAGGATCGGAATACGCGGGCACTTCCGACGACCGCGAGGACGAGCCGATCCGTGGGGCGTTCAATGCGTTCCATGCTGGCAAGAGCGGCGATACGGTGCAGCGGACGAGGGTGTGTCATGCAGGCTACCGGAGCTTTATGCCGCACCCGAGCCTCGCGATGGTTGCGCGAGGGGGACCAGGAACATAAGTCAAATTCGTGCTCGCTGGCGGTTTGAACTCCGGGCAGATACAAACCGCGGTGACATTGGCTGTTGATGGAGGTTGCTTTGCGTGTGAGCCAGCATGGTAACACCACGCAGCAGGTAGCGACGGATCCATCGGATATTGTGAAGGTTGCGGCCTGGCTGGTGGTCGCATCCGTCATAGTCGCGGCGCTGTACCTTGGACGAAACGTCCTCACGCCGCTTGCAATCGCGTTCCTGATCGGTTTCGCGCTGAAACCGCTCGTCACCTGGCTGACGCGGCGCGGGCTGCCTCGAGCGATATCGGTTATCGCTGTCATCCTGACCCTGGCGATGCTCCTCACCGCCTTCGGCTTTCTGGTAACGTCGCAAGTGCGCACGTTGAGTGCGGAGCTGCCCACCTACCAGACCAACGTCCGCCAGAAGATCCGCGACTTGGGGGTGAGCTTCCAGGGACCGGGCATGTTCGACGGGGTCATCCAAACCGTCGATACGGTTCAAGCGGAAGTAGAAGCCAGCACCGACGACGATGAGGAGGCACCGCCGCAACGCGTCGAGCTGGTCGAGTCGGAAAGGAAACCCCTCGACACCGCCTTGGAATGGCTCACTCCCGCGCTTGCACCTCTGGCAACCGCCGGCATCGTGATCTTTTTTTTGTTTCTCGTGCTATTGGATCGCGGTGACATGCGGGACCGCCTGATCCGGCTTCTCGGCGGAAACCTGCACACCTCCACCGACGCCATGGAGGACGCTGCCAAACGCATCTCCAAGTATCTGCTGATGCAGGTGGTCGTGAATGTATCCTACGGCGTGCCGATGGGCTTAGGGCTCTGGTTCATCGGCGTCCCGGGCTGGTTGCTGTGGGGCACTCTGGCAGCACTGATGCGGTTCATTCCCTATCTCGGGCCGTTGCTTTCGGCGGTATTTCCGCTCGCGCTGGCATTTGCGGTCGGAACAGGGTGGGAGATGGTCATCTGGACCCTCGCGTTGATCCTCTTCCTGGAACTAATCAGCAACAACATCGTCGAGCCCATGCTTTACGGGACCAGCACGGGGCTCTCGGCGATGTCGTTGATCGCGGCCGCAACGTTTTGGACTGCCCTCTGGGGGCCGATTGGGCTCATCCTCTCCACCCCTCTGACAGTTTGCCTGCTCGTCCTGGGTCGCGGCAATCCGCGGCTTGGTTTCCTTGATACCCTGCTGGGCTCGACCCCTGTTCTGGACATCCCGACGCGAATCTATCAGCGCCTGATCGCGGACAACCCCGAGGATGCCATCGAAATCGCCGACGATACGATCGCTGACCACGACGTCGTAGAATTCTACAACGAACACGGGATCGAGGTCCTTCGGAAGGTGAGCGAAGACTATTTAAGCAATGCCCGACCCGAGCATCGCCAGCGGGTGTTCAACGGCATGGATGCGCTGCTGGAAGATCTGAAGGAAGAGTATCCCCCGGAGGTCGATCCGATGCAGGCTCCGAGAATTGCATGCATTGGCGGGCGGTGGGAGATCGACAGCCTCGCGTGCGAGATGCTCGTCCATGCGCTGGGACTGGCGGGTCTGCCTGCCGTCGAACGGCGTGAGGGGGTGGTGAGCACGCGCTATGTGGACAATCTCGATCTGAATGGGATTGATCTCGTCTGCCTCAGTTATTTCAGCAGGGAGCCGGCATCGTCGATCAAGGCCTTCTGCCGGCGGCTTCGCAACCGCTGGCCCGGCAAGCGGATCGTTGTCGCACTGTGGAACGCCCCGCCAGCGATACTGGAACCAGGCGCCATCGCGGCGCTGGGTGCCGACGAGGTTGTGACGACGGTGCAGGAGGCGGTTCTGCGGATCCAGCGGATGATCGCACCGGAAAATACGCTCGAGCGCCGGATCGTCGACATCCCGGAAAACGACGCGGCGCGGGTCAAGGCGCTGCTCGCGACCAACGTTCTGGACGGCCACGCCCGCGAGGAGCTCGACGCGTTGACCAAGCGGGCGGCCGCCGTCTTCGACGTGAAGTTTGCGCTAATCTCAGTCATGAGCGCGGCCGAGGAATACTTCATAGGCCAGAGTAGTGATCTACCCGGGAAGGATGGCACGGACATGACCACCGTGCCGCGTAACCAGGCAATATGCGATTACGCGGTCGCGGAGGGCGAGCTGCTCGTCGTCAGCGACACGAAACGCGACCCACGCTTCGCCGACCACCCGAGACTCCGGCTGTGGGGTACGAGCTTTTATGCCGCCGCGCCGTTGAGGACTGCGGACGGCATGGTGCTGGGAGCGCTCAGTCTGCTTGATATGACGCCGCGCAAATTGTCGGAGGAGGAACTCGGCCTGCTCGAATCAATGGCGGCGGACGTTGTCTCAGTTATAACCGGACAGGAGGCAGTCCAGCCGGCTCCCCGAGAGCCGGAGAAACCCTCGACGGCTGTCGCACAGCCGGTCCCGGATTAATCCACTCATCGTCGCGTTGGTGGGTGAACAGCGACCCGTGTAAATAATTTCTGATTGCTGGAATGGGCCGGAAGAAGTCCGTCCCCTACACCTATTTGCTTCCCGCACGGAAAACCGCCGTTCGGTTCTCGACCGCTCAGTGATCCGCACGAGGCCGCGAAGGTCTGTCGGGCTCCCTGTGACAGGATCCGCCCCCCTGGGACGGCGCCTTCATTTCTCGACATCGAAGGCCGCCGGTATCGAGGGATCTCCGCAGCCCTCGCGGCCTCGATATGTGCGACAGCGTAGCTCGTTCGAGCACCTGCCCCCGCCCTCGATCCGGCCTTCGGCACTGCGCCCAGCGAACAATCGTCCGGACCGTGGCGCGTAGGTCGTCTGCGGAGAGGACGCAACTGGCCGACACGCTCGACCTGACCCGCAAGACGGTCCGTCGGGTGCGGCCCGAGGGCGCCGATGTCGGAGCGTTCGGGAAGTCCCTCGGCAAGGAAGCCGTCAACGGCCTGACCGACGGCGTGATGGAGGCTACCCGCAAGACCTCCCCGAACGGCGTCATGACCCTGGACCGCAAGTCGGTCGTGACGGCGGTGGGAGAAATGTAAGCGGTGGGCGACGGACATTGCCTTTTGGGCTTGACCGGTCCTGAGGGAGGTCTGCGGCCTGCGAGGCGCAAGGTCGCCTTCGAGTGCAACAAAGTTTGCAACGTTTGTTGGGAAGCTGCCGCCGAATGCGGATTCCGATCCAAACCGGCCGGGTATTCCGATTTGAAGTCGGCCACCATTCCGGAATGAAGCCGGCCAGCATTCCGATTAATAACCGGCCATTCTCCGGCGTCTGAAGACCCTGGGTCAGCAACTCGGGCATCACTCCTTGTCGAACGAGGAGAGCGTGATGCCGGCAAAGAGAAGGCTGACCATGAGACAATTGCGACAGATGCTTCGGCTTGCCCGGGACGGCATCAGTGCCCGGGAGATCGCCGTGACGCTCGGCGTGGCGAGGAGCACCATCCAGGACAACCTGAAGCGCGCCACGGCGGCCGGTCTGAGCTGGCCGCTGCCGGGCGAGATGACGGACGATGTCCTCGAGAACAGGCTCTTCGACCACGCCGGGGTCAAGCAGGGCATGCGGCGGCGGCCGGAACCGGACTGGGCGGAGGTCGCCGTGGAGCTGAAGAAGCCCGGCGTCACTCTGCAGATACTGTGGGACGAGTATCGCGCCGTTCATCCCGGCGGCTACGGCTACAGCCGCTTTTGCGAACTGTTCCGCAGCTTCGAGCGTCGGCTCTCGCCGACGATGCGCCAGGAGCACGTGGCTGGCGACAAGGTCTTCGTCGACTATTCCGGCAAGAAGATCGCCATCGCCGATCCCCGGACCGGCGAGATCCGCGAGGCCGAACTGTTTATCGCCGTCGTCGGAGCCTCCAGCTTCACCTATGCCGAGGCGACGTGGACGCAGGCACTGCCCGACTGGATCGGCGCCCATGTGCGCATGTTCCACTTCCTCGGCGGCGTACCGCGCCTGATCGTGCCCGACAATCTGAAGTCCGGCGTCAACCGCGCCTCGTTCTACGATCCGGAGATCAACCGAAGCTACGGCATGATGGCCGCCCATTACGGCGTCGGCGTCCTGCCGGCCCGGCCCCGCAAGCCGCGCGACAAGGCGAAAGTCGAGAACGGCGTGCGGTTCGCCCAAAGCTGCATTCTGGGCAGGCTGCGGCGGCAGACCTTCTTCTCGCTCGCCGAGGCGAACGCTGCGATCGCCGGGGCGCTCGATCGCATCAACGACCACGTCATGCGTCGGCTCGGCGTCAGCCGCCGGCATCTCTTCGAGACCGTCGAGCAGCCAGCGCTCGCGGACCTGCCGGGGAGCGACTACGAGTTCGCCGAATGGCGCTTCGCCCGCGTCGGCACCGACTACCATGTGGAATTCGACGGCTTCTTCTACTCGGTGCCGCACAGCCTGATCCGTCAGCAGGTCGATGTCCGGGCGACCGCGAAGACGATCGAGATCTTCCACCGCGGCAAGCGGGTGGCCGTTCATCAGCGGCGTTATGGCGGTCGCCGTCATGGCACTGATCCCGATCATATGCCGAGTTCGCATCGGCGCTATGCCGAATGGACGCCGGATCGCTTTTGCCGCTGGGCCGCATCGGTGGGACCCCAGACCGAGGGGCTGATCCTCGCCATCCTCGCTGCCCGCCCGCACCCGGAGCAGGGCTTTCGAACCTGCCTCGGCGTCTTGCGCCTTTACCGCGACATCGAGAAGTCCCGGGCCGAGGCGGTCTCGGCGCGAGCCGTCGCGATCGGCGGCCTCAACTACAAAAGCATCGCCTCGCTCCTGAGCCTGTCGAAGACCGCGAACCCGGGCGCCAGCGCGGCCGCCGACACCAAACCCGCTGCCATCGTCGACCACGTCAATCTGCGTGGCCCCCGCTACTTCCATTGAGGAGAGACACGATCATGCTGACCCATCCGACCCTCGACCTCCTGAATGAGTTGGGCCTGACTGGCATGGCCAGGGGCTTTGCGGATCTCGAGGCCCAACCCGAGGCCCGGGCCCTGGAGCATGGGGAGTGGCTGGCGCTTCTCCTCGAACGCGAAGCGACGCAACGTCGGCAGAAGCGCTTCGAAGCCCGGGCTCGCGCCGCCCGATTGCGTCACGACGCGCAGGTCGAGGATACCGACTTCCGCGCCGTGCGCGGCCTCGACCGTGGCCTCTTCCTCCAATTGGCCGGGTGCGACTTCATCCGCCAGCGGCAAGGCCTGTTGCTGACCGGGCCCGCCGGCGTCGGCAAGAGTTGGCTCGCCTGCGCCCTTGGCCAAAAGGCCTGCCGCGAAGACTTCTCCGTCGCCTACCACCGGGCTCCGCGGCTCTTCGCCACCCTTGGCCTCGCCCGCGGTGACGGTCGATATGCGCGGCTGCTGAAGTCGCTCGAAAGGGTCGACCT
Organism: Aurantimonas sp. A2-1-M11; assembly: GCF_036549475.1. Taxonomy (NCBI): domain Bacteria; kingdom Pseudomonadati; phylum Pseudomonadota; class Alphaproteobacteria; order Hyphomicrobiales; family Aurantimonadaceae; genus Aurantimonas; species Aurantimonas sp. A2-1-M11. The sequence continues at coordinate 43,914 of NZ_JAZHLI010000036.1, forward strand.
CCTCATCCTCGACGATTGGGGACCCGAAACGCTCACCGACGATCAGAGGCGCGACCTCCTCGAGATCGTCGAGGACCGTTACGAGCGACGGTCGACGATCGTTACCAGCCAGGTGCCGGTCGATCGCTGGTACGACATCATCGGCAATCCGACCATCGCCGACGCCATTCTCGATCGGCTCGTCCACAACGCCTATCGCATCGAATTGTCCGGCGAGAGCCTACGGAAACGAGCCCCACGGCCGACGACCGCAGCGGCATCTTGACCTGAACTCCGACACCGACCCATCATCGGAATCGACCCAGGACCAGACCAGGAGGTGGCCGGCTTCAAATCGGAACGGCGGCCGGAATGAAATCGGAACAGGGGGCCGGCTTCATTTTGGAATGCATGGCCGGCTTCGTCGGAATCCGCACGCCGAAGGCGCCGGCTACTATGCCGGGTCTTGCGGGACGAAGTTCCAGGGCAGGAGTTCGTCGATACGGCTCTGCGGGTGGCCCGCGGCGATCGCCTCGAGGGTCGCCTTCACATAGGCGTAGGGCTCGACGCCGTTCAGCTTGCAGGTGCCGATCAGTGACGCAGAGCCCGTCCCAGTGCCGCGTGACGTAGGCGGGCGCCTGTCCCATCGGCGACTTGCGTGACAGCCGCTCGCGCTGGGCACGCAGCCACGCCTCGAGCTCGGCGACGAGCGGGCGCGAGCGCTCCTGCCGCACGGCTCGACGCTCGTCCGGCCCCAGGCCGCGGATCTCCTTCTCGATCCCGTAGAGGCTCGCGATGCGACGCAGGAGCTCCTCGGCGACTGGCGAGCCGTTCTTCGGCGTCGCCTTGATGACTTCGCGTCTGGCGTGATGGGCCCAACAGTATGCCAGCAC
>NZ_JAZHLI010000037.1:0-44739 GCF_036549475.1 Aurantimonas sp. A2-1-M11
GGGGTGTTCTGGTCGGCCTTTCTGGCCGCCAGCATCCTGCCGGGTGCCTCCGAGGTGCTGCTCGTCCGCGGGACGGGCGAGCCATTGTTCGTCATCGCCACCGCAACTGTCGGCAACACCCTCGGCTCCGTCACGAACTGGGCTTGCGGCCGCTTTCTCTTGCACTATTGCGACCATCGCTGGTTCCCGGTATCCCCACGGCAGATCGAGGGATCGCTCCTGTTCGCCTGGACGCCGGTCGTCGGCGACGCGCTGACCGTGATCGCCGGGACGCTGCGTGTCCCGATCGTGCAGTTCACGCTCCTCTTCGGAATCGGCAAGCTCGGGCGCTACCTCGTCGTCGCGGGCGGTGCGATGGCTATGGGTGGGAGCGAACCGTGAAGGCCGCCGGTCACGGTCGAGACAGTTCGGCCATCGCGATGACGATGAGGAACACCCCGGCAGCCGCCTCGATTCCCCGACCCGCCGCCACCCAACCTGCGCCACCGAGGATCGCGGCCGCCCGCTCTCGTAGGAAGACCGTCGCGAGCGCGACGACGGAAAGGGTGAACGCGACGCCGATCATCATCGCGAAGGCAAAGGCGATCCCCTCTTCCGGAACACCTCGGGTCACCGCGAAGGTCATGGCGAAGAGGGTCAGCGGGCAAGGGATCAGTCCAGCCGCCATCCCGACCCAGGCTCCGCCGCGCACGTGTCCACGCGGCCCCCGTGCGGCACGCCACAGCATCCAGAGGCCGACGGCGACGAGGATCCCGCGGCTGACGTTCATCAGGAGAGGGGCCTGCCCGGCATCGCGCCCGAAAGCGAACTTCACCAGGGGAAGCGACAGCCAGGCGATGGCGACCGCGGTCAACATGTGCGTGAACGCCAGCGCCAAGGTGACGCCGAGGCTGCGTAGCCATCCTATGGGCGATCCCGCCAGATAGGCGGGGAGGACCGTCTTGCTGTGGNTGTGCGTGAACGCCAGCGCCAAGGTGACGCCGAGGCTGCGTAGCCATCCTATGGGCGATCCCGCCAGATAGGCGGGGAGGACCGTCTTGCTGTGGCCGGGCGTCATCGCGTGGATCGCCCCGAACAGGATCCCCATTGGGAGGACGGACGCGAGCGAGAACCAGTCCCGGCTCTCGGCGAAAACTCTCAGGTAGTCGGCCAAGCTGGCGTGGAGTTGGGTCTGGATCTGAACGAGGTAGGGGAGCATCGCGCCCCCCTATAATACTGTTGCGGGATACTCGACAAATCGTCCGAGTTGCCGATGGACGCTTTAGGCACCACTGATGCTTTGGACGCCACGTCTGCCTCATTACATCACGTGGGTCGCACCGGCCCACACGCCCGACGCCGCGACGGCCATCCAGACCGCCATGGCGACCATCATCAAGTTCTCGGTGAGCGAGACGAAGCCGAGTGGGACGTTGCTCGACCCGCCGACGCAGGCGCATTTCAGCTCGCGCTTGTCGATGTAGACGGCCTTGAACACGGACACCGCCCCCACCGTGCCGATGAGCAGTGCGACCGGAATGGAGAGCCAGTTCAGCGCGCCGGCGATCATCAGAACGCCAGCCAACCCCTCGGCGAAGGGATAGATATAGGAGTAGGGCACCCATCGCTTCGCCAGCAGGTCATAGTTCAGGAACATGGTGGCGAAGCTCTCGACGTTCTGGAGCTTCAGGAGCGCCAGCACGACCATGCTGAAGGCAATGAACCACTCGGCGGCACGCAGCGTGAGGGGGGTGCCGTAGACGGCGTAGCTCGCCGCGAGCGCCATCAGGGCGGTCATCGAGAACAGCGCGATGACGGGCTTGTAGCTGGTGGCGTTCGGATCGGCGACCGCCTTCCCGAAATGGCGACGCACGTCGTCGTAGCCGCCGATCCGCTCGCCGTCGATGAAGGTCTGCGGAGTCGTCTTCACGCCATGCTCTGCCTTGAAGGCGTCGGTCGCCTCGCGAGAAGTCAGCCATTTGTCCTCAACGGCGTAGCCTTGCCGTCGCAAGAGATCCTTGGCTTTCAGCCCGTAGGGGCAGACGTGAGTGTCCATGACCATGCGGTAGAGCGTGGCGCGGCGGGGTTCGGACGTGGATGACATGGGAGCAGCTCTCTTATCTGTTGGTCGTGAGGCTGCATCCCATATAGGGTCCGTACCATGGTACGGAGTCAAGCGATGCGAGAACTGATGATTGCGGGGCTGGCGCGCGAAGGCGGGGTCGGTGTCGAAACGGTCCGGTACTACCAGCGGCGCGGGCTGCTGGAGACGCCCGAGCGACCCGAGACAGGCGGACACGGCGGGAGCGTTCGGCGCTATGGCGAAAGGGACGTACACAGGCTGCGGTTCATCCGTACCGCCCAGGCGGCGGGATTCACGCTGGAGGAGATCGCCGAGCTGCTCGCCCTCGACGCCACCGACGATCGAGCACGCGCCCGCCAGCTTGCCGCCGAGCGCGTAAGGGCGCTGAACGCCAGGATCGCGGAAATGGTGGCAGCGCGGGATGCACTCTCGCGCCTGGCGCGGGAGTGCGGGGCTGGGTCGTCCGGGCCTTGCCCGATCATCACGGCATTCGACCAATCGTAAGCCGAGATTCGAGATGACTTGTTTCCCGGTTATGCTCTCGTCCGGAAACGCCTGCGATACTCAGCGGGCGTCAGGCCTACGATCCTGGCGAACACCTTCCGGAAAGCACCGGGATCGGTGTAGCCAACCTCCCAGGCCACCTGATCACCCATGAGTTCTCCCTGCTGGAGCAACTCCCGGGCGTGGCCAACGCGCAAGCGTTGCGCATAGTCCGTCGTGGTCAGGCCCGTCGCCTTCTGAAAACGCCTGAGGAACGTGCGCTCTTCCAGCCCCGACTGCTCGACGAGACCCGCAAGGTCGAAGCTCCGCCCATCCGTCTCCTCCAACCAGCGCTGGACCTTCAGGATAGGCGCGTCGCCATGCTTCAGCCGCGGCGAGAAGGCGCTGTAGTAGCTCTGCTCGCGGCCGGGAGGATCGATCAGGAAGGCGCGCGCCGTATCGAGCATGGCCGCCGCACCCAGAAAGCGGTCCACGAGACGCAGGGCGAGGTCTGTCCAGGCCATCACGCCGCCCGCGGTGAGGATTTCGCCGTCATCGATCAGCAGACGGTCGACATCGACGGAGGTCTCCGGGAACCGAGCGTGGAACTCTTCCTCGTAGGTCCAATGGGTCGTGACGGTTCGTCCCGACAGGAGGCCCGTTTCCCCAAGCAGGAACGCGCCTTTGCAAATGGAGGCGAGGGCTGTTCCCGACGCGTGCCGGTCGCGCAGCCACTCGGCATAAGGCGGCGTCCTCGCGCTTCACCGGCTCGCCCAGTCCCGGAGGAGCGGTATCTGAGGATTGCCAGCACCACTTCCCCAATGTCTGCTTCCGGGGAGACATCCGGCAAGTCCGGACGTCTCGGAAGGGTCGGAAGCCGCCGCCTCCAGCCAATATTAATGTATCACAACATCAGGAGGTTGTGGCCACCGGCCGCGGCGATCTCCAGTGCCCGCTTGGCGACGATCTGGCCCTTGATCTCGGCCAGGTCGGGCAGGTCGGTCGGCGCGGCCCGGACCGCCGGTTCCGGCCGGGCGATGATCTGCGTGCCGCGGAAATGATTGGCGATCTGGATCAGGCTGCGGGCGGCCACGATGTCCATGTCGCGGCTGGCCCAGGCGGCCTCCGCGCCGCTCTCGGCCGGGCAGATCAGCCCGAGGCCGATGGCGTTGGCGCCCATGGCCGCCGGCAGGGCGCCGGCGACGGCGGTGGTCATGCCGTCGAGGGAGAGTTCGCCCAGCACCACGTAACCGGCGAGGGCATCGGACGGGATGGCGCCGAGCGCCGCCATCAGTCCGAGCGCGATCGGCAGGTCGTAATGGCTCCCCTCCTTGGGCAGGTCGGCCGGGGCGAGATTGACCGTGACCTTCTTGGGCGGCATCGACAGGCCGGATGCGTGCAGCGCCGCCTGGACGCGCTCGCGGCTCTCGGCCACCGCCTTGTCGGGCAGGCCGACGATCTGGATGCCGACCTTGCCGGGCGCCACCATCACCTGCACGTCGACGGGGATCGCCTCGATGCCCTGAAACGCCACGGTCTTGACCCGCGATACCATCCCATCACCCCTCGTGATGAACCCGGCGGCATCCGCGACGCCGGAAAGCGACGTCAGGTAAGCATGGAAATCGGAATGAAACAAGAACACGACGGGAACAAATCGTCGCCGAATCGAGTCGCGGAATCCGGATGGCCGAAGGGTTAAGGCTTCGTGAACGCCGCAGGCCTTTGTGCAGCGGGCGCGCGCGCTGACGTCAGAGCTGCGCCACCAGGAACACCGTCGCCGACAGCGCCAGCAGCCCGGCCACCATGAAGGCGCCGTTCCAGACCAGCCCGACCCTGAGTGCGCTGGTATGGCCGAGGCGGCCGATCAGCAGCGTCGTGGCGGTGAAGGGAGAGGAAGCGCCGGTGAGCGCCCAGCCGGCGGTGAGGGCGACCACCACGACATTCGGCGACACGCCCATCGACGCGGCCGACGGCAGCAGCGGCGCAAGCAGCGAGACCGACAGGATCGGGTTCATGCCGATCTGCCCGAGCAGCGGGATGATCCACACGATGGCGACGAGGATTGCCGAGGCCGGGATGGCGTTCAGCGCCGTCGCCTGGCCGGCGATCAGCGGCTGCAGCAGCGCGCCGCCGGTGGCACCGATGATTCCGGCCATGACCAGGAGGATCAGCTCGGACTGGAAGGACGGGATGTCCCGCAGGGCCAGCGTCTTCAGGCGCCCGGCGGTGCGCGCGGTCATCGCCTCCGGCCGGCGCGACTGGATGACGATCCAGCCGATGGAGATGCTCGGGACCAGCAGCATGACGACGGCGATGACCCGCAGGCCGGTGAAGAGTTCGATCACCGCCACGCCCGAGAACAGGAGCGCGAGCAGCGTCAGGAGCGGCTTCAGGTCGCGCCAGCTGCCGATCGGCTTGCGGCGTGCCGGAGACGGCTGGCTGAGCCTGGGCTTGTAGAGCGTGTCGAGCGACCAGCCGATGAAGGTGAGGAGGACGGCGTTGAAGATCGCGAACACCGCCGCGCCGCTCCAGGAGGAGCCGGGAACGACCGAGGTGGAGATCGCCATGGCGAAGGCGAGCGGCGACCAGGTGAGCGAGGCGACGAAGCCGCGCTGGATGGCCAGCAGCATGCGCCGGTTGCGGATCTCGCGGATCTCGGCGTTCTGCTCGCGGCTGGCGATGCTCTCGGTCAGCCCGCCGAGCAGCGAGATCGCGCCATAGCTGAGGATCAGCGCAAAGAGATGGCCGCCGGTAGTGAGCGCGAGATAGCGTTTGCCGGGGGGCTGGCTGGCGAGATACTGGCCGCATGTCTCGATCGCCGGCGAGGCGGAGGCGGGATTGCGCAGCGAGGCGAGCGCGATGAAGAAGGCCGCGATGAAGCCGCCCTGTTCGAGCCCCGTCACGGTGATGGCGAGCCAGTCGTCGCGGGTGACGAAGGCGATGGCGACCAGGCCGAGGCCGAGGGCGACGAAGGCTTGGCGCGACCAGCGCGCGCGCGGCGTGGCCAGAACGAGGAAGACGAGGATGCCGCAAGCCGCCACCAGGCCCGCGGCCTGGCTGCCGACCCATTCGCGCAGGAGGATGGCGAGGCCCGTGACGATCAGGACGACACCGATGAGACGGTCGATCAACGCTGGGACACTCCGCAGGCGATTGGGGCGGCGAAACAGTCTCCCTCTCTTAGCATCCCGGTGCGCGGCGTCACGCCTGACGGGCCGGTTTTCAACGGATGGTGGAGCGCCGGCCCGGGGCGCCGAAGGATTTGTCACGCGCGCCGCCCGGCGCTATGACGCGCCATGCTCCTGACCGTCGCCACCTTCTATCGCTTCGTCGCGCTGCACGACCTTCCCGCGCTGAAGGCCGCGTTGGCCGCCCTGTGCGCGCAGACCCGCACGCGGGGCACCATCCTGATCGCGCCCGAGGGGATCAACGGCACGCTGGCGGGCCCGCAGGCCGGCGTGGCGACCATGGTCGATCAGCTCGACCGGTCCTGCGGCATCCGGCAGGGCGAGCTGAAATATTCGACCGCCTACGACTGGCCCTTCGCCCGCGCCAAGGTGCGCATCCGGCCGGAGATCATCACCCTGCGGGCGCCCGAGGCCGACCCGTCGCAGCGCGTCGGCGCCTATGTTTCGCCGCGCGACTGGAACGCCCTGATCGACGATCCGCAGGTTCTCGTCCTGGACACGCGCAACCGCTACGAGACCAAGGTCGGCGGCTTTGCCGGGGCGGTGGACCCGGCGATCGACAGCTTCATCGACTTCAAGGCCTATGTGGATACGGCCCTCGACCCGGCCGAGCATCGCAAGGTGGCGATGTTCTGCACCGGCGGCATCCGCTGCGAGAAGGCCTCGGCCTACATGCTGTCGAAGGGCTTCGAGAGCGTCTTCCATCTCAAGGGCGGCATCCTGCAATATCTGGAGGACGTGCCGCAGGCCGACAGCCGTTGGCAGGGCGACTGCTATGTCTTCGACAGCCGGGTGGCCGTGGGGCACGGGCTGGCGGCCACCGACTGGGCGGCCTGCTATGGCTGCGGCCAGCCGCTGTCGGCGGACGAGCGCGCGAGCCCGGCCTTCGAGGAAGGCGTCTCCTGCGCCCATTGCATCGACCGCCTGACTGACGAGAAGGCCGCTGCCCTGCGCGAGCGCCAGCGCCAGATCATGCAGGTGCGCCAGGGCTGAGCAGCCTGCGGCCCGGTCAGTAGGGCAGCCCCACATAGTTTTCGGCGAGCGACGTCTGCGCCGCGACGGAATCGGTCAGATAGTCGAACTCCGCTTCCTGGATGCGCTGGGAGAAGGCGCCGTGCTCCTCGAAGCGGTGGATCATCGAGGTGAACCACCAGGAGAAACGCTCGGCCTTCCACACCCGGGCAAGGGCGGTCTCGGAATAGGTGTCGAGCAGCCCGTCGTCCTTGTCCTGATAATGGGCGATCAGCGCCTGCGACAGGTAATGGATGTCGGAGACCGCCAGGTTCAGGCCCTTGGCGCCGGTCGGCGGCACGATATGGGCGGCATCGCCGGCCAGGAACATGCGCCCGTAGCGCATCGGCTCGGCGACGAAGGAACGCAGGGGCGCCAGCGACTTCTCGATGGATGCGCCGCGCACGAGATTGCCGGCGACCGCGGGCGGCAGCCGCGCCTGCAGTTCGTCGAAGAAGCGCGCGTCCGGCCAGTTGGCGACGTCGTCGTTCGCGTCGCACTGGATGTAGTAGCGCGAGAGCTGCGGATTGCGCAGCGAGCAGAGGGCGAAGCCGCGGCTGTGATTGGCGTAGATGAGCTCGTCCTGGATCGGCGGCGTGCGGGTCAGGACGCCGAGCCAGGCGAAGGGATAGACCCGCTCGAAGGTCTCGATGCTGGCCGACGGGATCGTCTGGCGGCAGATGCCGTGGAAGCCGTCGCAGCCGGCGATGTAGTCGCATTCCAGCCGCTGCTCGCCCGCGGCCGTCCGGTAGGTCACGAAGGGGGCGTTGCCGGTGATGTCCTGGGGCGTGACGTCCTCGGCCTCGTGGACGACCGGCACGCCGGCCTCCTCCAGCGCGTCGTAGAGGTCGTGGGTGACCTCGGTCTGGCCGTAGACCATGACCGTCCGGCCACCGGTCAGGCCTCGGACGTCCAGATGCAGCGTTTCGCCGCGCCAGGCGATGTCGAAGCCGTCATGGACGAGGCCCTCGCGGTCCATGCGCCCGCCGACGCCCACGGTCCGCAACAGGTCCGCCGTGCCCTGCTCGAGCACGCCGGCGCGGATCCGCGACAGGACATACTCCCGGCTCTTGCGCTCCAGGACGACGCTCTCGATGCCAGCCCGATGGAGGATCAGCGCGAGCAGCAGCCCCGCCGGCCCGCCGCCGACGATGGCGATGCGGGTGCGGGTCGTCGTCACGCCGCGCTCCGCCGGTGCGCCGCCGCGGTGCGGGCCTTGATCTCGCGCAGGGTGGAGAGTTCCAGCTCGCTGGGGGGCGGGGTCTCGCCGACATCAGACGCATAGACCACGTCCCAGCCGCAGCTCGCCGCGATCGCCTCGCGCGAGGCGCCCGGATGGATGGACGCGACCTCGAATTCCTTGCTCACCGGGTTTGGCCGCCAGACCGCCATGTCCGTGACGAGCAGCGTCGGCCCCTTCGTGGTGATGCCGAGGTCCTGGCGGTCCGAGCCGCCCTTGCCGTGGCCGAAGGAGGTGAAGAAGTCGATCGCCTTCACCATGCCGCGCTTCGACTGCTTCATGGTGATGAACACCTCGCCGCAGGAGGACGCGATCTCGGGCGCGCCGCCGCCGCCCGGCAACCGGGTCTTCGGATGGGCGTAGTCGCCGATGATTGTGGTGTTGATGTTGCCGAAGGGATCGAGCTGCGCGGCGCCGAGGAACCCGATGGAGATCCGGCCGCCCTGCAGCCAGTAGCGGAACATCTCCGGCACCGAGACGGTGGTCAGCGCCGTCTCGCAGAGTTCGCCGTCGCCGATCGACAGCGGCAGGACGCTGGGCGCGGTGGCGATGGTGCCGCTCTCGTAAATCAGGGTGATGTCCGGCGCATGGGTCAGCCGGGCGACGTTGCAGGCAGCCGAGGGCGCGCCGATGCCCACGAAGCAGACATCCTCGTTCGACAGCGCCCGCGCCGCGGCGATGGTCATCATCTCGTCGGGCGTGAAATCCTGGCTCGCCATCACATCTTTCCCTTCACCGCGGCGACGCGGCCGGCGAAATCCTCCGGCCCGGCCTGCATCACATGGGTCTCGATCCAGGCCCTGAAGCGGTCCATGTCGGCGGCGATCTCGTCCCATTCCACGTAGGCCGCGTTGTCGCGGCCGTAATAGCCGCGGGCATAGGAGGGATGGGCCCCGCCCGGCACCACGGCGATCGCGCTGATCGTCCAGTGCGGCAGGATGGTCAGGTTGGGATGGGCATCGTCGAAATCGTCGACCATTTCCTCCACGGTTATGACGGCGCGCCTGGCCGCCAGCACCGCTTCCTTCTGGACGCCGAGAATGCCCTCGATCAGGACGTTGCCCTTGCGGTCGGCCTTCTGGGCATGGATGAAAGTCACGTCGGGCCGGATCGCCGGGACGGCGGCCAGTTCCTCGCCGGTGAACGGGCAGGTGATCGCGCGGATGTTCGGGTTGACCGCCTTCAGCCCGGCGCCCTTGTAGCCGCGGAACACCGCCAGCGGCAGGCCGGAGGCGCCGGCCTCGTAGGCGTTGGCGAGCGCCGCGTGGGAGTGTTCGTCGAGTTCCAGCGGCCGGGGCACGCCGTTCTCCACCGCGTCGCGGACGCGCCGCAGCAGCCCGACGCCGGGATTGCCCAGATAGGAGAAGATCATCTTCTTCACCAGCCCGCAGCCCACGAGCTGGTCGTAGATCAGGTCCGGCGTCAGCCGCACCAGCGTGAGCTCGCCGATCCCCTGGCGGATCACCTCGTGGGCCGCCGCATGGGGGATGAGATGGGTGAAGCCTTCGAAGGCTGCCGTGTCGCCGGGATTCAGATTGGCGGCAACGGCGTCTTTCAGTGTCGTGAACTGTGCCATGAAACTCCGTGCAGCCGTCAGATGTCGAAGAAGATCGTCTCGTTCTCGCCCTGCAGGTGGATGTCGAACCGGTAGGTCGGAACGCCGTCCTCCATGGTGCGGGGCGCGATCAGGGTGGGGACCCGCGAGCGGTGCTCGATCCGCGAAAGGATCGGGTCGGCCTCGTTGGCCGCCGCCTCGTCGGCGAAATACATGCGGGTGTGCAGGCCGAGATTGATGCCGCGCGCCACGATCCAGACCGTCACGTGCGGGGCCTGGGGTCGGCCGTCCTTGAACGGCACCGGGCCGGGCTTGATGGTCCGGAAGACGAACTCGCCGGTATTCATGTCGCCGGGCGAGCGGCCGAAGCCGGAAAAATGCGGGTCGGCCGCGCCGCGCGTCTCGGACGGGCCGGGATACAGCCCCGCCGCATCGGCCTGCCAGATCTCCACCATGGCGTCCTTCAGCGCGGTGCCGACGCCGTCGAAGACCCGGCCGACGATGCTGATGCGCTCGCCCTTCGTCTCGTCGTCGACCATGCGGGCGCCGAGGTCCTCGGGGAACACGCCCTCGATGCCGCAAAAATTCGGCGTGCAGCCGATATGGACATAGGGGCCGGCGGTCTGGGACGGCGATTCCTTCAGGTAGTCGAGGGGCTGCGCCATTCAGTTTCCCTCCGTCCGGTTCTCGAACAGGGTCGACCGGCGACCGCGCAGGACGATGTCGAAGCGATAGGCGCGGCTGTCCATCGGTACGGCGTTGTTCATGTCGAGGGGGGCGATCAGCCGTTCGACCGCGGCCCGGTCGGGAATGGTCGCCACGATCGGGCAGCGCCAGATCAGCGGGTCGCCCTCGAAATACATCTGGGTGATCAGCCGCTGGGCGAAGCCGAGGCCGAACACGGAAAAATGGATATGGGCCGGCCGCCAGTCGTTGACGCCGTTCGGCCAAGGATAGGCGCCCGGCTTGACGGTACGCAGGCGGTAGCTGCCGTCGACATCGGTGAGGGTACGCCCGCAGCCGCCGAAATTCGGGTCCAGCGCCGCCAGATAGGTTTCCTTCCTGTGGCGGTAGCGCCCGCCGGCATTGGCTTGCCAGAACTCCAGGAGCGCGCCCGGCACGCCGCGGCCGTTTTCGTCGAGCACCCGGCCATGGACGATGATGCGCTGGCCGATCGGATCGCCGTCATGGGCGAAATTGCGCAGCAGATCGTTGTCCAGTTCGCCGATCAGATCGTGGCCGAAGACCGGCCCGGTCATCTCGGAGATCGTGTTGTCGAGCGAGATGGGGGCCTTCCGGGGCGAGCGGGGCACGCTGGTCTTGTAGCCGGGGGTGAAGGCCGCCGGGTGCCAGTCGCGGTCGCGCTGGAAGAAGGAGCCGCCGCCGCTCATGCCGGGCCTGCCTCGGCCGCCCGGTCGATCTCGGCATAGACCGACCTGGCGATCTTGATGGCGTGGTTGGCGGCCGGCACGCCGGCATAGACGGCGACATGCAGCAGCGCTTCCAGGACGTCCTCGCGGGTCGCGCCGGTATTGGCGGTGGCGCGCACATGCATGGCGACCTCGTCGTCCTGGCCGAGGGCGGCCAGGAGCGCGATGGTGACGATGGAGCGCTCGCGATGGGAAAAATGCGGCCGCGACCACACCGTGCCCCAGGCGCCCTCGGTGATGAACGCCTGGAAGGCGGCATCGAAGCCGTCGCTCTGGGCCTGGGCGCGGTCGACATGGGCATCGCCCAGCACGGCACGACGCACCGCCATGCCGGTCCTGTAGCGGTCGCTGGGTTCCTGCTGCATGGTTCCTCCCGGTCGCCGTCAGCCTGGCACGCCCAGTATCGATCGCCGGAAAACTCATGTAAAATGATTTTCTGCGCTGTTCGCATAACCCAGAGGCCATGGATATCGACCCGCGGATCCGCCTGAGGCATCTGAAGACCTTCGTCGAGATTGCCCGCTCCGCCAGCATCGGCAAGGCGGCGGCGCGGCTGAACGTGTCGCAGCCGGCGGTCTCCAAGACCCTGTCCGAACTCGAGGCTATCCTGGGCGCGCGCCTCGTCAGCCGCGGACGCGGCGGCGCGGCGCTGACGCCGGTGGGACGGATGTTCCATTCCTATGCCTCGGCGAGCCTGGCCGCCCTCAGCCAGGGCATCGACGGCGTCGCCGAGACGCTGGCCGCATCCCAGCTGCGCCTGGCCGTCGGGGCGCTGCCGAGCGTGGCGGCGCGGATCGTGCCGGACGCGGCGATCGAGATGGCGCGGGTCGCGCCGGAGGCCGGCCTGACCATCGTCTCCGGCCCCAATGCCTATCTCCTGTCGCAGCTTGGTGCCGGTGCGCTGGACCTGGTGATCGGCCGGCTCGGCCAGCCCGAGGCGATGACCGGCTTCAGCTTCGCCCAGCTCTATTCCGAACGCGTCAGCCTCGTGGTGCGGCCCGGCCACCCGCTGCTGGCCAGCGCCGATCCCGGCCTGATCGCCGACTATCCGCTGATCTTTCCCGATGCGGATGCGGCGATCCGGAGCATCGCCGAGCGCTATTTCATTGCCCACGGCCTCACCCGGCGCCGCGACCGCATCGAGACCGTCGCCGACAGCTTCGGCCGCGCCTATGTCCGCAAGACCGACGCCGTGTGGTTCATCTCGTCGGGAGTGGTGGCGCTGGACGTGGCCGACGGCATGCTCGCCGAACTGCCGGTCGACATGTCCGGGACGGTGGGCCCGGTCGGCCTGACCATGCGCGGCGAGGGTGATCCGTCACCCGCCTTGCGGCTGTTCATCGAGGCCATCCGCACCACCGTCGCCGCGCACGGGCTCGCCCGCTGAGGCGGCGCGGCGCCGGCCGGCGTTAATCGCCTGCTAACCATAAACGCGGAAAGTTCGCAGCGAGGGACACCCGATGCGACCGATTCTGCCAATCGCCCTGATGACAGCACTGTTCGCGGGATGCACCAGCATCCCGACGCGTTGCTACGTCACGCTCGATCCCGGCGGCGGTCCGACGGCCGAAGCCTGCGAGACCGGCCCGCAGCTGGTCATCCGCCCGATCACCGAAACGAACGCGGCCTATTACGTGCCGCCCTATGTCATCGCCGCCTTGTCCTATGAAGGCTTTCTGGTGCCGCAGGACGCGGACGCCGATGCGGCGGGCGACGAACCGGACGATGGCGCGGCGGGCGCGGCGGCGTTCGACGATGGCGGGGCATCGCGATGGCACAGGCCCGACGACGCCGGTCCCACGCCCTGGCGGCGGACGATCGTCGGCACCGACAGCCTGGCCATCGCCTTTGCCAGCGACGACGGGGTGGTGACGCAGGACGATCTGGCCCGGTTCTGGGACGCTCAGTTGATGGTCACGCCGATCGGTGCGGCGCCTGCCGCCGAGATGCCGGAGAACCGGCTGCCGCAGGCGGACACGATCGACGGCGAGATCCGCTATCGCCGGCCCGACGCGCTGGCCGGCATGGCCTTCCCGATCGCTAGCGACCTGCTTCCATGAGCAGCGGAATGCCGTTCAGGATGGCATTGCCCGGCGCCAGCACCTTCACCTTGCGCGCCGGCCGGGCATCGGAGGCTTCGACGACGATCGCCGTGCCCTGGGTGTCGAAGACGTAGTTCACGCCGTCGCATCGCACGGGACTGCCGAACAGGCCTTCCGAGAAGCCGTCGATGTCGATCGCCTCGCACCGGTTGATCGTCGTGCTCTCCACGATCTGGGTGGCGCGATCCTGGACGAGGGCGTTCAGCGTATAGCCGCGCTCGTCTTCCACGAATTCGAAGGCGAGGCCGTATTCCGGCAGGGACGCCGGCGCGGGGACGGGGGGCGACTTTTCCCCGAAGGGAATGGTCAGGCCGGCGGCCAGAACCATGGCTGCCGTGAAGCCGGCGATGAGGGTCATCTGCGTCCGCTCCTTCCGGAAATGGGTGAAGGGGGAGCGATCGCGATGGCTCGCTCCCCCTTCGAAGGATGTCAGCAGGGGCCTTCGACGAGGGTGTAGTGATCCTGCTCGACCAGCTTCCGCGTCGTCTTGTAAACGGCGGGATTGCGGCGCTTGACGATCGTGGCGCCGTCGGCGAACTCGCCGACCCATGACCGGCTCTCGCCGACGACCTTCTTGCCACGGGTGTTGTAGAGGTAAGTGGAAGGCACGTACTCGACACAATATGCCTTCTCGTTGCTCTCGGAGATGTGCCGCTTGTAGGTCTTGTCGTCGGCTTTCACCGAAAACGCCAGCACTGCAGCGACTGCGGAAATGCTAAACAGGACCTTGCGCATGGAAAAAACGCTTCCGTTGTTTGATGTAGCGCAACGGAAGGTCAGAATCATATATGACGAATATCAACAGGATATTCATGACTTAAGGGAAGTTTTCCCTCGACGCGCGAATTGTATCATATTGGAACAGGTCATGTTCATTTATGAAACGCTTTCCCCGGAAAGTACGGATTCGCACCATGATGCGGCGCAAAAAAATGTAACTTCCTTTGGGGAAGCAGTGCAGCATGCCGGGTATGGGCGACCGCGTTCCGGCGGCTCAGTGCGGGGGCTGACGCCGTCTCCTCGTCTCAGTCCTCGACGAGAATGGTGCCCGCGACCTCGATGCCGAAGCCGGTGAGTCCGACATAGGCGCGTTCATGGGTCGCCACGACGGAAATCGACCGTACGCCGAGATCGCGCAGGATCTGGGCCCCGACGCCGATCTCGCGCCAGCGCTGCTGCCGCTTCAGCGCGCTGCCGTGGCGTTCGCCGTCGGCATGGTCGGCCACCGTCGCGCCGGCCTCGAAATCGTCGACATTGGGGGTGCGCAGCAGCATCAGGACGCCGGAGCCGTGGCTCTTCAGGCGGTCCACGGCAATCTCCACCCAGGTCTTGGTCTCCCGCGTCCGGCCGAACAGATCGAGCACCGGCTGCTCCCGGTGGATGCGGGTCGGCACCTTCTCGCCGGCCCGCACGTCGCCGAAGACCGCGACGACATGCTGCATCTGGTCGAAGGGCGTCTCGTAGATCCGCAGCATGGCGTCCACGCCGCCGACCTTCATCGGCTCCTCGCGCACGCAGGTCACGAAGGATTCCCGCCGGATGCGGTAGGAGATCAGGTCCTCGATGGAGATGATCTTGAGGCCATGCTCACGGGCGAAGACGAGGAGTTCCGGCAGCCGCTTGACCGTGCCGTCGTCATTGACGATCTCGGCGAGGACGCCGGCGGGCTCCAGCCCGGCAAGCCGGGCGAGATCGGTGCCGGCCTCGGTATGGCCCGAACGGGTGAGCACGCCGCCGTCGCGGGCGATCAGCGGGAAGATGTGCCCCGGCTTCAGGAAGTCGGAGCCCGAGCAATTGTCGTTGGCCAGCGCCCGCACCGTGTTGGTGCGCTCCTCGGCCGAAATGCCGGTGGTCATGCCGACCTTGTAGTCGACCGAGACCGTGAAGGCGGTCCGCATCGGGTCGAGGTTGTTGGCCACCATCGGCGGCAGGTTCAGCCGGTCGGCGCGGTCCGCCGTCATCGGCACGCAGATGATGCCGCTGGTGTGGCGGATCATGAAGGCCATCTTTTCCGGCGTCGCCCTGGACGCCGCCATGATCAGGTCGCCCTCGTTCTCCCGGTCGGTATCGTCGACGACGACGACGAGCTCGCCCTCCGCGATCGCCGCGATGGCCGATTCGATGCTGTCGAGCTTCGTGTCCTGGTCCGTCATGCTGTTCGTCCGCTCCGCTTGCGGGTCATGCGCCTCGGCATGCCGTCGTCGTCCCCGCGATGCTTCGCCGGCCGGCCTGCCGGCCGCGGCTCCGTCGCGTTCACTCCCGTCGATGCTTTAGGCGCGGGGCGGCCGGCGATCAATGCGGCTGGCCCGAACGCTCCGGTCAGCTCCCGGAGAGGTCGTCGGGGGGAATCATGGGCATGTCCGTCGCGGGCATCGGCAAGGAGGCCGCTCGGCTGGGGACAGCGGCGGCGCGACGGCGTTGGATGTAGGAGCCACGCCCGACGATTGATAGGGTGCCACCATGATCGACAAGCTCGAATATCTCATCATGCTGGCCGGCGAGAAGCATTTCGGCCGTGCCGCCGAAAAGCTCGGCATCACCCAGCCGACCCTGTCGGCGGGTATCCGCCAGCTGGAAGAACGGCTCGGCGTCACGCTGGTCAACCGCGGCTCGCGCTTCCAGGGCATGACCGGGGAGGGCGAGCGCGTGCTGGTCTGGGCGCGGCGGATCTCCGACGATCTGCGGACCATGCACGAGGAAATCCGCATGGTGCGGACCGGGCTGTCGGGCCATCTGCGCATCGGCGCGGTGCCGACGGCGCTGCCCGTGGTGGCGGGGCTGACGACGCCGTTCCTGGAGCGATACGGCAATGTCTCCTTCGAGGTGACGTCGCACACCTCCACCGAGATCGTGCAGGGCGTCGAGAATTTCGAGATCGATGTCGCCCTGACCTATCTCGACGACGACCGCCTGCGCCGGCTGGATACGCGGCCGCTCTATGTCGAGCGCTACTGCGTCGTGACGACGCGCGGCAGCCGCCTGTCGGATCGCGCGTCCGTCACCTGGGAGGAGGCCGCATCGCTGCCGCTCTGCCTCCTGTCGGGCGGCATGCAGAACCGCCAGATCCTCAACCGCCATCTGAGTCCCGACGGCCGGCCGTTCCGCACGGTGATGGAATCGAACTCGATGATCGCACTCCTGGCACAGGTGCGGGCCGCCGATCTGGCGACGATCATGCCCTGCCGCTCGGCCGACACGCTGGGCCTGGCCGAGCCGATGGTGGCGATCCCGATATCGGGCGCCGAGATCAGCTATCGCATCGGTCTGGTCACCGCCCGCCGCGATCCCCGGCCGCCGATCCTCACGGCGTTCTGGGAGGAAAGCCGCCTGCCGGACGAAGCCTGACCCGTCGCCGCGCGGACGAGCCGCTTGCGCCGGCCCTTGCCTGCCCCACTTCACTCGATCTGGCGGCGGGCCGTCGCCCGCACCCCTCCGCGGCCCTCATGGCGAACAGGAGCAGGCATGAACCGGACCCCGTCGACCGGCGTTGCGAGCCTTGCCTATCGTGGCGGCGTCTTTACTGCCGGAACCCGCCAGGTGCCCGCCGAAACCGCCGTCGCCATCTCGGTCGATGGCTCGACCCATGCGGTGATGATGGCGACACCGGCCGATATCCGCGAACTGGGCATAGGCCTCGCCCTGAACGAGCGGATCGTCGCCCATCGCGGGGAGATCGAGCGGATCGAGATCGCCGACGGCGACCTCGGCATCGATTGCCGTCTCTGGCTGTCCGAGGCACGCGGCGCCACCTACACCGCGCGGCGCCGGCAGATGACCGGGCCGGTCGGCTGCGGGCTTTGCGGCGTGGAATCGCTGGAACTGGCCGGCCGGGACCTGCCGGCCGTCGGTGCGCCTCAGCTGTCCGTCACCCCCGCCGAACTGACCGGGGCTGTCGCCGCGATGGCGCGGCAGCAGGAACTGACGCGGCTGACCCGGGCGGTCCATGCCGCAGCGTTTCACCGGCCGGGCGGCGACATGGTGGTCCTGCGCGAGGATGTCGGCCGGCACAATGCGCTGGACAAGGTGGCCGGGCACCTGGCCGAGGCGGGGATCGATCCGGCCACCGGCTTCCTGACCATCACCAGCCGGGTCTCGGTGGAACTGATCCAGAAGGCGGCAGTGATGGGTTGTGGCCTGCTGGCCGCGGCCTCGGCGCCCACCGAACTTGCCATCGGCGAGGCAAAGGCGGCGGGGATCACGCTGGTGGCGGTGGTGCGCGGCGAGGAATTCGAGATCTTCTCCCACGGCGCCCGCATCGCCGGAACCGACGCCACCGCCGGGCCGGACGACGCAAGCCCCGCGACGGCATGAACCGGCCCGCATAGGCGGTCGGCCGACAGCCTGCGAAGCGGAGACGGGCGCAACCGGGCGTTAACCATGGCGCCATACGATCGGAGCGTCGAAACTCTCCGGACCGCTGTCATGAAACTCTTCAATGTCGGGGTTGCCGTGCTGGCGGCCTGCCTGCTGGCGGGTTGTGCCCACAACGAGGCGACGAGCCTTGCGATCAAGGGGACGACGGCGTTCCCGGCCGTCTCGGCGCTGGGCTTCGCGGCCGATGCCGAAGACGGGGCATTCCCGCTGTTCCAGTCCTTTGCACCGGTCTCCACTTCGCCGCTGAACGGGCGGACGCTGGAGGTCGGGCACATCTCCGACATCGTCCTGCAACCCAAGGAGGTGGTCCTCACCTTCGACGATGGTCCGATCCCGGGCAAGACGCACCAGATCCTGCGCGCCCTCGACGAATACGGCGTCGACGCCACCTTCCTGATGGTCGGCCAGATGGCCCGCGCCTATCCGACGATCGCCCAGGACGTGGCGCTGCACGGCCATACGATCGGCACCCATACCGAGCGCCATCCCAATCTGCGCACGCTCAGCGCCGATGCGGCGATGGCCGAGATCCACCGCGGCCAGCGCAGCGTGTCGGCGGCGCTGGCGCCGATCGGGCGGAGCCCGGCGCCGTTCTTCCGCTTCCCCTATCTCGCCGACAGCCGCCCCTTGCGCGAGCGCCTGTCCGGGGAAGGCGTGGTGGCGATCGATGTCGACATCGATTCCAAGGATTATTTCCGCGACGTGCCCGCGATCGTGCGCGACCGCACGCTGCTGACCCTGGAAAAGCACGGACGCGGCATCGTCCTGTTCCACGACATCCAGTCGCGGACGGCCGCGATGCTGCCGGGGTTCCTGCAGGCGCTTCAGGAGCGCGGCTTCAAGGTGGTGCGGCTGGTCCCGGCCGAACCGCGCCTCGGTCCCCTGCTGATGTCGTCGAACCGCCCGGTGGCCGCCGGCTCCTGACGCGGGTGGGCCTCGCGGCTCAGGCGCCGGGCCGGTCGGTGCCTGCCGGCTCCAGGCTATCGCGGGAATCGCCGCCGGCCTGTCGCCAGCGGACCTCGTCGTCGTAGAGCCGGCGAAGCTCCGCCTCGCTCGCTTCGGCATGCCGCAGGCGATCGCGCGTGTCGCGCAGGCGCAGCCGCAGGGTCATCGCGACCAGCGAGACCAGCAGGATCGTGGCGAAGCAGCCATAGGCGAAGACGTGGCGCTTCAGCGGATCGTCCACCGGCTCGGTCCCGTAGACGGCGGCAATGGCAAGGAAGATCGCGGCGACGAACAGGATGATGCTGCGCGACAGGATCAGCGAGAGAAGCGCCAGCATCAGGCCCGCGGTGGCGATGACCGGGTGGCGCGTCGCGACAGCGAGCAGTTCGAGCCCCCAGGCGATCGCGATCGCCATCCCTGTGTCCGAAGTCACGCCGTCCTGCCTCCCCGTGTCCCGGCAGGCCCGTGAGGTGCCGGTCGGGCCATGCTAGCGCAGGCCGAAGCCTTGCGGAATGGGGGGCGGGATCGACGGGCCGCCCCTGGCAGGCCCGCCGCCGTCACTCCGCCGGCGAGGAATCCTCGGCCAGTTCCTGTTCGGCCTCAATCGCCGGCTGCCGGGTGAAGCCCTTGATGCCGGCATGCTGGTTGCGGTCGCGCTCGATTTCGACGGGCGAGGTAGCATAGGCGGTGATCAGCTCCGCCAGCGAGCGCAGCGCGTGCATGTGGATGCGCTCATAGCCGTGGGAGGCGTCGACGCCGAAGGTGATGAGCGCGGTGCGCACGTCGTGGCCGGCCTCGATCGCCGACGCCGAATCCGAGCGGTAGAACTTGAAGATGTCCTTCTGGTAGCTGATGTCCTCGTCGACGCAGAGCCGCACCAGCTTCTTGGTCAGATGGTAGTCGAACGGGCCCGACTGGTCGGACATGCCGATGGTCACGCCGAATTCCGACGAGTTCTGGCCGGGCGCCGAGGTGCCGTTGTCCACCGCGATCATCGAGGCGACGTCGGGGGTCAGGATCGAGGCGGCGCCGACGCCCACCTCCTCGGCGATGGTGAACAGCCAGTGGATGTCGACCGGCGTCGACACGCCTTCGCGCTCCATCGCCTCGATCGCCGCCAGCATCACCGCGACGCCCGCCTTGTTGTCGAGGTGGCGCGAAACGATGAAGCCGTTCTCCATGAACTCCGGCTGCGGATCGATGGCCACCGTGTCGCCGATCTCGATCTTCAGCTTGTCGAGCTCCGCGCGGTTGCGCGACAGCGCGTCGACCCGCATTTCGACATAGTCCCAGCCCACCGGCATGGTGTCGATTTCCATGTTGTAGGTGTGGCCGGAGGCCTTGAGCGGCAGGATGGTGCCGCGATAGGTGCCGGCCTCGGTGAACAGGGTGGCGCGGGCACCCTCGGCGAAGCGCGCCGACCACATGCCGATCGGCACCAGCTCCAGCCGGCCATTGTCCTTGAGCTGCTTCACCTGGGCGCCCAGCGTGTCGAGATGGCTGACGATGGCGCGGGCCGAGGCCCGGCGCGAGCCCTGCCGCACGGCGGAAATCGCGCCCCGGCGGGTCAGCTCCGGGGTCAGACCCAGCCGCTCCAGTTCCTTGGCCACGTGGCGCACGATCGTGTCCGTGTAGCCGGTCGGACTCGAGATGGTCAGGAGCGCCTTGAGCTGATCCGTCAGATAGTGGGCATCGATGACAAGCCGCGGCACTAGTCGTCCTTCCGTGATTTCTGCTGCTGATTCCTGGCTGCGCGCACTGAAAACGGTATCGACAGGGGAAACAAGAGGTCGACGAAACGCTCGGCCGTCGGCTGCGGCTCGTGATTGGCCAGGCCGGGGCGCTCGTTGGCCTCGATGAAGACGTAGTCCGGGCGCCGGGGATCCTTCACCATCAGGTCGATGCCGGTCACCGGGATCTCGATCGCGCGGGCCGCAGCCACGGCGGCCTGGACCAGTGTCGGGTGCACTTCGCCGGTGACGTCGTGGATGGTGCCGCCGGTGTGCAGATTGGCGGTCTTGCGGACCGCGATCCGCTCGTCCTTGGGCAGGACGTCGTCCATGGCGTAGCCGGCATTCTTCACGCAGCGCCGGGTCTCGGCGTCGTCGGGCACGCGGCTTTCGCCGCCGGTCGCCGCCGCGCGGCGCCGGGACAGATGCTCGATCAGCGCGCGAATGCTCGACCGCCCGTCGCCGGTGACGTGCGGCGGACGGCGCAGCGCCGCCGCCACGAGCCGGTAGTCGATGACGATGAGGCGCAGGTCCTCGCCGATGAAGCAGGCCTCCAGGAGCACGCGGTCCGATTGCTGGCGGGCGGCGGCGATCGCCGTCCGGGCATCCTCCAGATTGTCGATGCCCACGGCGATGCCGCGCCCCTGCTCGCCGCGCGCCGGCTTCACCACGATGCTGCCATGGGCCTCGATGAAGGCGGCGATCGCCGCATCGTCGACATCGGCGTCCATCTGCTCGGGCACCTTGACGCCGGCCGCCTCCACCATGCGGCGGGTCACCGACTTGTCGTCGCAGATCGACATGGCGATGGCGGTGGTCAGCTCCGACAGGCTTTCGCGGCACACGATCGTGCGGCCGCCCTGGGTCAGGCGGAAGAAGCCGCCCTGCGCGTCGGTGATTTCGGCATGGATGCCGCGCCGGCGGGCCTCGTCGACGATGATGCGGGCGTAGGGATTGAGCTGGTCGTAGTCTTCGCTGGAGCCGGTGAACAGCCTCTCGTTGATCTCGTTCTTGCGCTTCACCGCGAAATACGGGACCCGGTAGAAGCCGAGCTTCTCGTAGAGGGCGATCGCCTTCTCGTTGTCGTGCATCACCGACAGATCCATGTAGGCGCATTCGCGGGCCTGGAAATGCTCGGCCAGGTGGCGCACCAGCGCTTCGCCGATGCCCGGATGGGTGGCCTGCGGATCGACCGCCAGGCACCACAGCGACGAGCCGTTTTCCGGATCGCCGAAGGCGCGGCGGTTGTCGACCCCGGTGACCGTGCCGAGGATCGCGCCGGTCGTCTCGTCCTCGGCGACGAAATAGGTCAGGGCGCGATTGTCCCGGTTCGACCAGAAGAAACCCGGATGGACCTGCACCATGCCGCGGCTCTGGTAGATGCGGTTGACCTCGTTGGCGTCCTCTTCGGACGCCATGCGGCGGATGAAATAGCCGCGCGGCCGGCGCGGATCGCTGCGATAGGTCGCCAGGTCGAGCCGGTATGTATGGGACGGATCGAGGAAGATCTCCTGCGGGGCATGGCTGAGCAGCACATGCGGATCGCGCACGTAGAAGGCGATGTCGCGCCGCGCCGTGCCTTCCTCGCGCAGGCTGCTGACGAGCTCCTTGGGGTCGTCGAAGGTCTGGCCGAAGACCAGCCGGCCCCAGCCGCAATCGAGGATGGCGTTGTCGTCCGCCTGATGGGCCGCACCGCGGGGCTGGTCGATCGGCGGCTTCATGCCGTCGCGATGCATCCGCCGCAGGCGGTGCTGCTCGGCCCCGTGCGGCTGCTTGTCTTTCATGTCGGCCATGGCGCGATCACAGCTCCTGCTGCTGGAGCCACATTTCGAGGAGCGCGACCTGCCACAGTTCCGAGCCGCGCAACGGCGTGATGTGGGCCGACGGATCGGCGAAGAGCGTGTCGAGATAGTCGTCGCGGAACAGGCCGCGCGAGCGGGCGCTGTCGGAGCGCAGCGTGTCCTGCACCATGTCGAGATAGGGGCCGGAGATGTATTTGAGCTGCGGCACCGGGAAATAGCCCTTCTTGCGGTCGATCACCTCGGACGGGACGACCTGCCGGGCGACTTCCTTGAGGACGCCCTTGCCGTCCTGCTTGAGCTTTTCCTCGGCCGGCACCCGCGCGGCGAGCTCGACCAGCTCGTGGTCGAGGAACGGCACCCGGGCCTCCAGGCCCCAGGCCATGGTCATGTTGTCGACCCGCTTGACCGGGTCGTCCACCAGCATGATGTGGGCATCGACCCGCAGCGCCTTGTCGACCGGGTTGGTGGCGCCGGCCATGGCGAAATGGCGCTCGACGAATTCGCGGCTGACATCGCTGTCGGCATGCCATTCGGGCGAGACCTGCCGGCGCAGCGTCTCGTCGGACCGGTCGAAGAACGCCCGGCTGTAGGCGGCCAGGGGATCGTTGGCGCCGACCATCGGCGGATACCAGTGATAGCCGCCGAAGATCTCGTCGGCGCCCTGGCCCGACTGCACCACCTTGATGTGCTTGGAGACCTCGCGGGACAGGAGGTAGAAGCCGACATTGTCGTAGGAGACCATCGGCTCGGACATGGCGGCGATGGTGCCCGGCAGGTGCTCCATAAGCTCCGAGCCGGGCACGAAGATCTTGTGATGCTCGGTGCCGTAATGGTTGGCGATGAGGTCGGAGAATTCGAACTCGTTGCCGACCTCGCCATTGGCGTCCTCGAAGCCGATGGAGAAGGTGTTGAGGTTCTTCTGCCCCGCCTCGGCCAGCAGCCCGACGATCAGCGAGGAATCGACGCCCCCCGACAGAAGGACGCCGACCGGCACGTCCGCCACCATGCGGCGCGCGACCGCGGTCTTCAGCGATGCCATGACGAGGTCGCGCCAGTCGTCTGAGGACAGCTTCTCGTCGCCCGGCAGCGGGGCGAAATTCGGCGCCCAGAACGTCTCGTCGGTGAAGCGTCCATCGGCCTCGATCAGCCGCGTCGTCGCCGGCGGCAGCTTGCGCACGCCCTTGACGATGGTCAGCGGCGGCGGGACGACCGCATGGAAGGTCATGTAATGGTGCAGCGCCTCGCGGTCGATCGATGTGTCGACGTCGCCGGTGCGCAGGATCGCCTGCAGCGACGAGCCGACATACAGGCGCTTGTCGGTCTGCGAGAGATAGAGCGGCTTGATGCCGAAGCGGTCGCGCGCGAGCAGCACCCGGCCGGTCTCGCGCTCGTGCAGCGCGAAGGCGAACATGCCGTGGAAGCGTTTCACGCAGTCGCGGCCCCAGGCGTGATACGCCTTGAGGATCACTTCGGTGTCCCCATGGGAGAAGAAGCGGTAGCCCTTGCCCTCCAGCTCCTGGCGCAACTCGGGATAATTGTAGATGCAGCCGTTAAAGGCGATGGTCAGGCCGAGCTCGGGGTCGACCATCGGCTGCTCGGCCTTTTCCGACAGGTCGATGATCTTCAGCCGGCGGTGGCCGAGGCCCACCCGGCCGCGCACGACCTGGCCCGAGCCGTCCGGTCCGCGGCGTTCCAGGCAGGCAGACATCCTGGAAATGCGCTCCGGTGAAGCCGACGCCCCGTCGAACCGGATTTCACCGCAAATACCGCACATGTCGCCTCCAGAACCTGGTCTCTCGATCGTCTTCCGCCGCCTGCGAGGCGCGCGGATGCTCGGGTGACGGGAGCATATAGGCCGCTGCGGCCGGACATGAACCGAAGCGCGGCGAGATTCTGCCGCGGTGCAGCGAGCGGAATGGCGCCGAAGCCGGCTTACGGACGCAGGAGGATCTTGCCGCGGTTCATGCCCTCCAGCGCGTCGGCCAGCCGGTCCGGCGCCTCGTCGAGGGACAGCGTCTGTGCCACATCGGTCTTCCAGGCGCCGCTGATGAAGCGTTTCTGCACCTCGGTGAAGGCCTGCACCCGCTGCTCCGCCGTCGCCCGGCCGAGCCATTCGGTCAGCCAGAAGCCCTCGATCACCTTCTTCATGAAGACCATCTGGCCGAGGGAGGGCAAGCGGGGCGCCTCCTGCGAGAGCTTGCCGTAGATCACCCAGCGCGCGCCGGCCGGCATAGCCGAGAAGATCGTCGCCGAATGATTGTCGGCCACGGCGTCGAGCAGCATCTTCGGCTGGTTCTGCTTCATCGCCTGCAGCAGCATGTCCTCGAAATCCTCGCGGGCGGTGTTCAGCACCGTGCCGGCGCCCAGGCCTTCCAGCATGCCGCGATGCTCCTCGCGGCGCACGACGGCGATGGCGTGCATGCCCATGTCGCGGGCGAGCGAGGCCATCAGCTTGCAGAGCTGGCTGGCGCCGGCCGTCATGACGAAGGCATTGGCACCATATTCGCGGGCCAGATGCACCATCGCCCAGGCGCTGAGCGGATTGACGATCAGTGCCGCCGCGTCCTCGTCGCGCATCTCCCTGGCAAGCGGGACGACCGCGCCAGCGTCCGTCAGGGCGTATTGGGCCCAGGCGCCGGTGCCGTTGCGCGCGATCGAGACGGCGACGCGCTGGCCGACCAGCTGGGCCGCGGCCGGATCGTCGCCGGCCGCCACGACTTCGCCCATCGCCTCGAAGCCGGCGGCCACGCCCTTGCGCCGCGGCTGGCCGTATTCGCCCTTGATGTAGTGGAGGTCGGACGGATTGACGTTGGCAAGGCCGATCCGCACCAGCACCTGCCGGCCGTCCGGCTTCGGCACGGCGATCCGTTCCAGCGACACCCAGTCCTTCAGGTCCGCGATGGTGGGACCCTCCGCGGTGCCGGAATAGCCGTCATGCTTCAGGACGAGCGCCTGCATCGTGTCGGGAAGTGCGGACATGGAGGTCTCCGTGATCGGGGTCTGCTGTGCCAACGCGCAGGTCGCCGGACGGTTTCGCCGCCGCGTCGCACCGCTACGGGACGAGGACGATCTTGCCGGTGGTCTTGCGGTCGTGCATGCGGCGCAGGACATCGGCAGCGTCGCTGAGCTTTGCGCGCTCGGAGACGTGCGGACGCACGCTGCCTTCCACGGCCCAGCCCATCAGTTCGCGCATGTTGTCGGCAAACGCCGCCGGCTCCTTGCGGGTGAAGGCGCCCCAGAACACGCCGACGAGGCTGTAGCCCTTCACCAGAGCGAGATTGACCGGCAGCTTCGGGATGGTGCCCGAGGCAAAGCCGATGACGAGGAGCCGTCCGTTCCACGCCATCGACCGCGCCAGCGCATCGAAGGCCTCGCCGCCGACGGGATCGAAGGCGACGTCGACGCCGGCACCGTCCGTCAGCCGCTTGATGTCGCCCCGCAGGTCATCGTAGCCGATCGCCTCGTCGGCGCCTTCGGCTTTCGCCAGCGCCTGCTTTTCGGCCGACGAAGCGACGGCGATCACCCGGGCGCCCATGGTCTTGCCGATCTGGATGGCGGCGAGGCCGGTCGCGCCGGCGGCGCCCAGGACGAGCAGCGTCTCCCCGGGCTTCAGCGCGGCGCGCTGCTTCAAGGCGTGATGCGCCGTGCCGTAGCCGCAGACCAGGGCACAGGCGATTGCGGCATCGAAGCCCTCGGGCAGGGGCATGGCTGCCGCCTCGTCGACCGCGACCGTCTCGGCATAGGCGCCGAGCTGCATGGAGGCGACAACCCGGTCGCCGACCTTCAGCCGCTTCACGTCGGGGCCGACCGCCACGATGCGGCCGGCGCTCTCCATGCCGGGAACGAAGGGCACGTCGGGCTTGGCCTGATAAAGACCCTGGACGAGCAGGCCGTCCGGATAGTTCACCCCGACCGCTTCGGCTGCGATGACGATCTCGCTGCCCTTGGGCGACGGCTCGTCGATGTCCTTGTAGGCGAGGGACTCGATCGGCCCGTATGCGTCGCAGACGATGGCTTTCATGGGATGTTCCTTGCACATTCGGACCCGCACCGGCGCCCCATCGTCCGGCAAGCGGTTTCCCGGAAGTGCCTTGGCGCGAAGGGCCGTCTTCAGAGATTTACGAGAGGCGTTCGGCGATCCACAGCTTGATCAGTGCCTGACGGGTGACGCCTAGGCGTCGCGCCTGCTGGTCGAGCCCGGCCACGACCCAGGCGGGAAAATCGACATTGACGCGGCGGGTTTCGACATTGGGGCGCCGGGCCTTCGACCAGTCGATCTGGTCGCTGACATCCGCGCCGGCATCGAATGCCTCGTCGAGTTCATGCGCCTTCATAGAATGCGACCTCCTGCTGTCTGGCTCGCCGCACGGAAATCAGCCGGAGCCGGCCTTCCCGTTCGACATAGACCGCTGCCCAGTGCTTGCCGCCGATCTGCCCGATCGCCAGACACCGCGGTTCGTCGTCGGTGCGGGCCGGCGCCTCGATCATCCAGGGATCGTCCCAGATACGCTGGGCGTCCTCGAAGTCGAACCCATGCTTGGCCTTGTTCGCCGCACTCTTGTTAGGGTCGAATTCGAACTTCATGCGCTATAATGGTATGTAATTGACGCTGTTTCCATACCTTTCGCGCGCGGTGCTGACCGAGGCGGCGTAGCACCGCCCCGGTCCTGCCTGTCGTCGCGTCACACCTTTTCCTGGGTGTGCTTGGCCAGTTCCCAGCGTGCCACCTGGCGGCGATGCACCGCGTCCGGGCCGTCGGCGAGCCGCAACGTGCGCACATGGGTCCACATGCGGGCCAGCGGCTGGTCCTGGGAAATGCCTTCGCCGCCGAACATCTGCACCGCCTCGTCGATCACCGTCAGCGCCACGTTGGGCGCGACGACCTTGATCTGGCTGATCCACGGGGCGGCGGCCCGCTGGTCGCCCTGGTCCATCATCCAGGCCGCCTTCAGGCACAGGAGCCGCGCCATCTCGATATCCATCCGGCATTTGGCGATGATGTCGTAATTGGCGCCGAGCTGGGACAGCGGCTTGCCGAAGGCCTCGCGGCGCAGCGAGCGCGTGCACATCATCTCCAGCGCCGCCTCGGCATGGCCGATGGCGCGCATGCAATGGTGGATGCGGCCGGGTCCCAGACGGCCCTGGGCCACCTCGAAGCCGCGCCCTTCCTCCAGGATCATCGCCGATTTCGGCACCCGCACATCGGTGAAGCGGATATGCATGTGGCCATGCGGCGCGTCGTCGTCGCCATAGACGGTCATGGCGCGCAGCACCTCGATGCCCGGCGTGTCCGCCGGCACCAGCACCATCGAATGGCGCCGGTGCTTGGGCATGTCGTCGCCGCCGGTCTTGACCATGACGATGTAGATCTCGCAGCGCGGATCGCCGGCGCCGGAGGACCACCATTTCTCGCCATTGAGGACATAATGGTCGCCGTCGGCCACGCAGGGCATCTCGACATTGGTGGCGTCGGAGGATGCCACGTCCGGCTCTGTCATCAGATAGGCCGAGCGGATCTGGCCATCGAGCAGGCGCGGCAGCCACGGCGCCTGCTGCTCGGGCGTGCAATAGCGCTCGAAGACTTCCATGTTGCCGGTGTCGGGGGCGGAACAGTTGAAGGTCTCGGCGCCCAGATGCGTCTTGCCCATCTCCTCGGCGAGATAGGCGTATTCGACGGTGGACAGGCCGTAGCCGCGGTCCGAATCCGTCAGCCAGAAATTCCACAGATTGCGGCTACGGGCCGTCGCCTTCAGGCCTTCGAGGATCTCGCTCTGCCGGGCGGTGTAGATCCAGCGGCCTTCCTTCGGCACCTCGGCGAGGAACTCCTCGCCGGCCGGCGTGATCTCGTTGCGGACCATGTCGCGCACCGCTGCGTGGATCGGCTTCAGCCGCTCGGTCATGCCCAGCGCCATCGCGCCATTGTGTTCGCTCATCGGTCGAATTCCTCCTCGAGAATGCTGTCGTCGGCGCCGGCGCCGCGCAATGCGAAATAGGCCAGGTCGCGGGCGATGGCCTTGCGGTCGCGTGCCGTCTCGCCGTCCCGCTCCCGATACCAGAAGACCGGCGAGTTGATCACCGCCAGGAACGTCTTTCCCGCCAGCGAGATGTCGCTGGTCGCCGGCAGGTCGCCCTGGGTGCGGGCCTCGGCGATGACGCCGCGAAATAGCGCCTCGTAGCGGTCGCGCTCGGCGATCAGCTTCTCCAGCGAGGCCTTGTCCTGGGGCGTCGACGGGCTGTTCATGTGCCGCGACACGCCCTGCAGGATGACGAGCTGGAAATGCACCTCGTCCATCATCGTCATGATGTGCGCCTCGGCCATGGCGCGCAGCCGCGTCACCGCC
The DNA here is from genome assembly GCF_036549475.1 of Aurantimonas sp. A2-1-M11. Classification (NCBI taxonomy): domain Bacteria; kingdom Pseudomonadati; phylum Pseudomonadota; class Alphaproteobacteria; order Hyphomicrobiales; family Aurantimonadaceae; genus Aurantimonas; species Aurantimonas sp. A2-1-M11. The sequence continues at coordinate 28,267 of NZ_JAZHLI010000037.1, forward strand.
CGGTCGCGCGACTGCGCATGCGGGGTGACCGCCGCGAAATCCAGCGCCATGCCGTGCTGGCAGACATCGAAGAACAGATCGTTCTTGGAGCGGTAGTAATGATAGACGATGCCCTTGGTCGCGCCCATGCCGCGCGCCACATCGTCGATGGAGGCGGCGGCATAGCCGCGCTCTCCGAAGGCCCGGGCCGCCGCCGCCAGGATCGCCGCGCGGGCGCCGTCCGGGTCGCCTTCGCCGCCCCGTGCCGCCACGAAGTCCCGGTCGCGGCGCGAACGCGGCGGTGGCGCCCGGCGCTGCCGCACCCCGCTCTCCTCCGTCTCGCCTGTGGTTCGCTCGCTCGCCATCGTTCCACCACTGGACATACTCGCGCGTATGATGTCAATTGCGGCCCGAAGGTTTTTCGCCGGATCGCCATTGTCGGCGGTGCGGCGCCAGGAAGGGAGGGACCACCCGATGACCATGTCGATGCTGGAACGCCTGTTCTCCGTCGAGGGCAAGACGGCCCTCGTCACCGGCGGTGCAACGGGCATCGGACGGATGATCGCCACGGCGCTCGCCGGGGGCGGGGCGCGGGTGCTGATCGCGTCGCGCAAGGCGGAGGCCTGCGAGGCGACCGCCACCGAGATCAATGCCGAAGGCCATCCGGGCACGGTCGAGGGCTTTGCCGGCGACGTGGGGAGCGAAGCCGGCGTCGCGGCGCTGGCGGACGCGGTGAAGGCGCGCACGGACCGGCTCGACATCCTGTTCAACAATGCCGGCGTGTCCTGGGGTGCGCCGCTGGAAGAGTTTCCCTACAGCGCCTGGGCGAAGGTCATGGGCGTCAACGTGGCGGGCCTGTTCACGGTGACCCAGCATCTCCTGCCGCTGCTCGAAAAGGCGGCGAGCGCCGAGAACCCGGCCCGGATCGTCAACCTCGGCTCGGTGATGGGTGCGGCGCCGCTGGCCGAGAACGTCTATTCCTACGCGGCCTCCAAGGCGGCCGTGCACCATCTGACCCGTTGTCTCGCCAAGGAATTTGCCGGCCGGCACATCACCGTCAACGCGTTTGCGCCCGGCCCCTTCCAGTCGAAGATGACGGCCTTTGCGACCGGCACGGACGAGAAGGCGGCGGCCGTGGGCCGCGGCGTCCCGATGGGCCGGATCGGTGCGCCCGACGATATTGCCGGCGCCGCGCTGTTCCTTTGCGGCCGCGGCGGCGCATATACGACGGGGGCGATCCTGCCGCTGGACGGCGGGATCGGGGTCGAGACCGGGCACGAATTGTTCGAGGAGCACTGATGGCGCTGGATTCCGTCGCCGCGACCGAGGCGGTCCTCAGGGCCCGGCTGGTCTCGATGGAGGCGTATCGCGCCCATCTGGACGGCGAGCCGCTGGTTTCCGACTGGCTGACCGTCGACCAGACCATGATCGACGGCTTCGCCGCCGCGACCCACGACCATCAGTTCATCCATGTGGATCCGGAGCGGGCCAAGGCCGCAACCCCCTTCGGCGGCACCATCGCCCACGGTTTCCTGACTATCTCGCTCCTGTCGCCGCTCGCCTATGACGCGCTGCCGGGCGTGAAGACGACGAAGATGGGCATCAATTACGGCTTCGATCGCGTGCGGTTCCTCAACCCCGTCAAGGCGGGGGCACGGGTGCGCGGCGTCTTCAGGATGGTCGGCCTCACCGAGCGCGCGGTCAGCCTGCAGACCACCTGGGATGCCGCGATCGAGATCGAAGGCGCCACCAAGCCGGCGCTGACGGCGCAATGGATCACACTGGCGGTGCTGGAGCCACCGACGGACTGAGCCGACGCGCACCGCCCCACGCTCGCACCTAACCGGGAGAACACCCATACCCATGAGAGAAGCGGTCATCGTCTCGACGGCGCGCACGCCGATCGGCAAGGCCTATCGCGGCGCCTTCAACGACACCCAGGCGCAGGCCCTGGGTGGCCACGCCATCCGGCATGCGGTCGAGCGCGCGGGCATCGACCCGGCCGAGATCGAGGACGTGGTGATGGGGGCGGCCCTGCAGCAGGGCTCCACCGGCACCAACATCGCCCGCCAGTGCGCGCTGCGCGCCGGACTTCCGACGCAGGTCGCCGGCATGTCGGTCGACCGCCAGTGCGCCTCCGGCCTGATGGGCATCGCCATCGCCGCCAAGCAGATCGTCCAGGACAACATGACCGCGGCGGTCGGTGGCGGCCTGGAATCGGTGTCGCTGGTCCAGAACGACAAGATGAACATGTTCCGCGCCGCCGATCCGTGGCTGCGCGAGCACCGGCCCGACCTCTACATGTCGATGCTGGAGACTGCCGAGATCGTCGCCGAGCGCTACGGCATCTCCCGCGAGGCGCAGGACGAATACGCATTGCAGTCGCAGCAGCGCACGGCCGCGGCCCAGGCGGCCGGCCGCTACGACAGCGAAATCGTGCCGATGACCGTGACGATGAAGGTCAAGGACCGGGACACCGGCGAGGTCTCCGACCGCGAGATCACGATCGACCGCGACGAGGGCAACCGGCCGCAGACGACGCTGGCCGACCTTCAGAAGCTTCAGCCGGTCTTCAAGAACGGCCAGGCCGTCGCCGAGGGCCGCTTCATCACCGCCGGCAACGCCTCGCAGCTGTCCGACGGCGCCTCCGCCGCGGTGCTGATGGAAGCCCGGGACGCCGAGCGCCGCGGCCTGCAGCCGCTGGGCCGCTATGCGGGCATGGCGGTCGCCGGCTGCGACCCGGACGAAATGGGCATCGGCCCGGTCTTTGCCGTGCCCAAGCTCCTGGAGAAGAACGGCCTCAAGATCGGCGACATCGGCCTGTGGGAACTGAACGAGGCATTCGCCTCCCAGGCGCTCTATTGCCGCGACCGTCTCGGCATTTCCGGCGAGATCCTCAATGTCGACGGCGGCGCGATCTCGATCGGCCACCCCTATGGCATGTCCGGCGCCCGCATGGCCGGCCACGCGCTGATCGAGGGACGGCGGCGCGGCGTGCGCTGGGTCGTCGTGACCATGTGCGTCGGCGGCGGCATGGGCGCGGCCGGTCTCTTCGAGGTCCTGTGAGAGGCATGCCATGACGACGGACGGGGACGACCAGACGATCGACGAGGCAGCCCTCGGCCATTACCTGGAAGAGCATGTGGAGGGGTTCCACGGGCTCGAGCAGATGGTCAAGTTCCAGGCGGGGCAGTCGAACCCCACCTGGCGGCTGGATGCGGACAGCCGCACCTATGTGCTGCGCGCCAAGCCGCCGGGCGAATTGCTGAAATCGGCGCATCAGGTGGACCGCGAGTTCCGCGTCATGCAGGCCCTGGCGGGCACCGACGTGCCGGTGCCGCGCATGCTGCACCTGGCCGAGGAGAGCCACTCGCCGCTCGGCCGGACCTTCTTCGTGATGGAGCACTGCGACGGCCGCATCTTCTGGGATCCGGCCCTGCCGGAGATCGAATCCGGCGAGGAACGCGGCGCGGTCTACGATGCCATGAACGCTGCGCTGGCGGCGCTGCACTCGGTTGACGTCGACTCCGTGGGCTTGGCCGATTTCGGCCGCCCGGGCAATTATTTCGAGCGCCAGCTGTCGCGCTGGACCGAGCAGTACCGCCAGTCGAAGACCGACCCCATCCCGGCCATGGACGAACTGATCGCCTGGCTGGAGCAGAACCTGCCGGACGATGACGGCGTCACCAGCCTCGTCCATGGGGATTTCCGCCTCGACAACATGATCTTCGACAAGCAGAAGCCGGAGATCCTGGCGATCCTCGACTGGGAATTGTCGACCCTCGGCCATCCGCTGGCGGACCTGTCCTACCAGTGCATGCAGTGGCGCCTGCCCCATTCGGGCTCCTTCAAGGGGCTGGGCGATCTCGACCGGACGGCGCTGGGCATTCCCACCGAGGAGCAGTATGTGGCGCGCTACTGCGAGCGGCGCGGCCTCGACGGCATCGACCACTGGCCCTTCTACGTGGCCTTCTCCTTCTTCCGGCTGGCGGCGATCCTGCAGGGCGTGTTCAAGCGCTACATCCAGGGCAATGCGTCCAACCCGGACAAGGCCAAGGTCTATGGCCGCAACGTGCCCGTCCTGGCGCAGCTCGCCGTCGACCTGATCAAGAAAGAGGCCTGATGGCGCGCTTCGCCGGCAAGGCCGTCCTCGTCTCGGGGGCCGCGGGCGGCTTCGGGCGGGAGATCGCCAGGGCCTTCGCCGCAGAAGGGGCACGGCTGATCCTGACCGACCGGGAGGCCGGCCCGCTGGAGACCTTCGCCGCCGAGATCACCGGGACCGAGGCCGTCACGGTCGCCGGCGACGTCTCCAGCGAGGCGACGGCCGCCGCGTTGGTCGAGACGGCGGTGGAGCGTTTCGGCGGCCTCGACGTCGCCATCAACAATGCCGGCATCGTCCATGACTACAAGCGGCTGCAGGAGATCACGGCGGCGGAGGCCGAACGGGTGATCGCGGTGGATTTGATGGGCGTGTTTTTCGCCATGAAGCACCAGATCGCGGCGATGAGCGCGCGCTTTGCCCGCGACGGCACCCGTGGCGCGATCGTCAATGTCGCCTCGGTGGCGGGGCTGGGCGGGGCGCCGCTCCTGTCGGTCTATGCCGCCGCCAAGCATGGCGTCGTCGGCCTGACGAAATCTGCCGCGGCCGAGAATGCCCGGCGCGGGCTGCGCATCAACGCCGTCTGCCCCTCTTTTGCCCGCACCGCCATGGTCCTGGGCGAGCCCGGCTCGCTCGCCGGTGGCGCAGAGGCCGGGGAGGCGGAACAGGCGATCGTGCGCGGCATCCCGATGCGCCGGCTCGCGGAAGTCGGCGAGGTGGTGACGGCGGTGCTCTTCGCCGCCGATCCGGCCAATGGCTTCATGACCGGGGCGGCCATTCCCGTCGATGGCGGCCTGTCGGCGATCTGAGGGGCTGGCGTCCCGCACTCGATTTTCGCCGCGCACTTGCCTAGGTTTTTGCCGGGCGCGTGAAGCGAAAGGGACCAACCATGGCGGCACAGCCACCGATCTGCGACTTCGGGTGGAAGGCGGTCGATGCCGAACTCCCCGGCGTCGACGGCAAGGACCACCGCATCTTCGACCACACGGGCGAGAACTGCCTGCTCGTCGTCTTCATCTGCAACCACTGTCCCTATGTGAAGGCGGTAATCGACCGGCTGGTGCGCGACGCCAGGGATCTGGCGGCGCTGGGCATCGGCACGGTGGCGATCTCGTCCAACGATGCCGAGCGCTACCCGGAGGATTCCTTCGAGCGGATGCAGGATTTCGCCCGCCAGCACGATTTTCCGTTCCCCTATCTCTACGACGCCGACCAGAGCGTGGCGCGCGCCTATGGCGCGGTCTGCACGCCAGACTTCTTCGGCTTCGACGGCGATCTCGGGCTGCAATATCGCGGCCGCATCGACGCCTCGCGCAAGGCGGCGGCGCCCGAGGGCACGGCGCGCGACCTGTTCGAGGCGATGCGCCGGGTCGCCGAGACCGGAAAGGGGCCGGCCGAGCAGATCCCCTCCATCGGCTGTTCGATCAAATGGAAGGAAACCGCCTGATGGCCGACACTGCCTGGCCGAAAGCGGTCCTCTTCGATCTTGACGGCACCCTCGTCGATTCGGCGCCCGACATCCACGCCGCGCTGAACGAGACGCTGGCGAGCTACGGCGAGCCGCCCTTCACGCTGGAGGCGGTGACCCGCATGGTGGGCCGCGGCGTCCCGACGCTCATCGACCGGGCCTATGAGGGGCTCGGCAAGACGCTCGACCCGGCCGAGCGCGACCGGGTGGTAACGCGCTTCCTGGCGATCTACGAGCCGCGGGCGACCGAACTGACGACGCTGACCGCCGGCGCGAGCGAGGCGACGCGCGCTCTGGTGGATGCCGGCACGCCGATCGGCGTCGTCACCAACAAGCCCGAGGCTGCCACGCGCGAGATCCTCACCCATTTCGGCCTGTCGGACCTCATGCAGGTGGTGGTGGGCGGCGATGCAGGACCGCCCAAGAAGCCCGAGCCGGGGCTCCTGCTGCTGGCCTGCGAGCGGCTCGGCCTAGATGCCGGCGATGTCGTCTTTGTCGGCGACAGCGAAAACGACGTGGCCGCCGCCCAGGCGGCCGGCATGGCCGTCGTCGTCCTGCGCGGCGGCTATACCAGCATCGCCGCCGAGGATCTGGGGGCCGGCGCCGTGGTCGACCGGCTCGACGCGGTGCCATCGGTCTTCGCCGCGCTGCGGGCAGACGCGCCCGGATCGGGCTGCCGATAGCCCGATAAAGCCTGCATCGGGCATCGCTGTCGGACCTTTTCCGGACCGGCGCCTGCACTATCTATTCAGGTGTGGGCACGACGCGTCGATCCGGTCCGGGTTCGGCGCCGGGTGACCGCACGCGTAGCCTTTGGTGTCGGCGTTGCAGCGCGCGATGGATGCGCGGCTAAATTCATTTCGCCGTTGCATGCTGCTGTCGCGCCGACCGCGAATCCTAGTTTCGTTTCAACGCTATCGGGAGACGGGAAATGGTCAGGATCGACAATGCGGAGGCCGTGCGCAGGCTGGCCTACGAGGTCTGGGAGCGCGAGGGACGGCCGAGCGGCCGCGAGCACGAGCACTGGGCCGAGGCCAACCGGATCATGGCCGCGCGCTACCCCGAGACGGTGACCGAAACGGCGAGCGAGCCGCGCTGGAACCGCATCGAGGCAGAGCGCGCCGAAGCCGAGGCGCTGCGCCGCGCCCTGTGGACGCCCGAGCCCTTCTCGACCGAACTGTTCGGCCAGCGCAGCCCCGCGCCCAAGCCCCGCAACTGGTCACGCCGCACGTCCGCAACGCCGTTGCCGACGGCGCAGGGCATGGCGAACTCGGGAAGCGCGCAGGGGTGACAGCGCAGGCGCGGGCGATGCGTCCGCGCCAACCTTTCAGAAGCGAACACAGACACGTCGCCGACTTTTGTCATGCGAGGCTTTCAAGCTGCGGCAATTGCCTTCCGCGGGGCCAGGTCGCTGTCCGGCAAGACGGACGGCGCGCGTGGTGATCGATGGGGCCGAAAGCCGCCGCCGTTTCGCTTGACCTTGTAGGATGTCGCGTCCGCGTCGCGCAGCAGTGTGTCCAGGGATGCGGTGCCGGCGGGGGCGATGCTGTAGCCGAGACGGAGACCCACCCTGAGCGGCCGATCGGTGCCCACGTCACAGGGCTCGGTCAGCTGGCGATGGATCCGCTGGGCGAGCAGCCCCGGGTCGGCCTTATCGTCCAGGCCCGGCTGCAGGACCACGAACTCGTCACCGCCTACGCGAGCAACGACGTCGTCTTCACCGACAAGCCGGCGCAGCCTTTCGGCGAGTGCCTGCAGGAGCCGATCCCCCGTCGCGTGGCCGAATTGGTCGTTGACCGCCTTGAAGCCGTCCAGGTCGAAGGCATGGATCGCGACCGAGCGGCCCGTGTCACGCGGCAGTTCGTCGAATGCCTCGCGCAGTCCCAGGCGGTTGGACAACGCGGTCAAGGGATCGAGCCGCGCCAGCTTCGCCATCTGCAGACGCATCGTGATGAGGCGGCAGGCGCTTCGGTGGAGATGCGTGATGGTCTCCATCGCGCTGACGAGGAACAGCACGAACACGGCGCCGGTCAGGAGCCGGGCATCCTCGATGAACAGCGCCGCAGAGGCGATCGCCGGTCCCGCGGCGAGGATGACCGCACCCATCGCGATCTTCGGGCGGACCGAGATGCGGGTCGCGACACCCGCGCAATATCCGAACAGCAGGGCGGTGGCGACCACGTGCAGGGAGAGCGCGGGCAGCGAGAACAGGAGGGCGCACAGGGCGCCGATCGGCGCCGCCATGCCCAACGTCGTGATGGTATGGCCGGCCTCGAACCGCCTGATGACCGCAAGCGTCGACGGTCGATGCACCAGGGTCCGACGATGAAAGAAGATGAAAAGGGCCTTGAGCACCGAGGCCACGACCCCGGCGATCGTGATGGCGAGGGCCGCCGCGACGCCGGTCTCGCTGTAGGCGTACAGCCCGATGCCGAAAAACGTCACGCCGATTGCCGTGGTGGGAAGCAGATTGTCGGCCAGAGCCGATACCAGGGCCTTGTAGACGTCGATCGGTTCGGTTTGGCGCAGCATCAGGTGACGATCGTTATTGCGGCGATCGGTTCGATATCACAACAGTCGTTTACGGGACCTTTAGCTGCGACCGTTTCGGTCTGGGCATCGCGGATATGGCGTGACTGGATGCCCGGCACCGGGCGCGTGAAGCGACCCGCCCCTGCAGAAGGTGGCGGTGACCGTAGCCAGGGCAGAGATCGCTCTAGCGGCCATGCCATGCCCGTTGACTGCCGAGAATGTCGACTGCGCCCGCGGAACGGGCCGCTGTGAGACATCTGTGACGGGGATCCGTCACACGGCGTAACAAACGCTCTCTGGCCGTTCACGTCCGGTGTCTGTAAGTCGTTGGGATAGTGGTGCCGCTTGCAGGACTCGAACCTGCGACCCCATCATTACGAATGATGTGCTCTACCACCTGAGCTAAAGCGGCTTGGTCCGGCTCGGATCGAAATCCGCGGACGGCGTCCTGATAGCGGGAAACCGGGCCGGGTTCAAGCGGTAAAGCGATGCCCGGCGGCAGGCGCGGGCACGAACGCGTGCCTTGGTCCGTGCCAAACGCGTGCCATGGTCGACGCGGGCGGCGGACTGGGGTGCGTCAGCCGCAGATGCGGCGCCGGGCGGCCTCGTATTCCGCGGCCAGCCGGTCGACGAGGGCGCTGGCCGGGCCCACGGCGCCGACCGCGCCGATGCCCTGGCCCGAGCCCCAGATCTCCTTCCAGGCCTTGGGCTTGGCGCTGCCGCCGAAATCCATCTGGCTGGGATCGCTGCCGGGCAGGGCATCGGGGTCGAGCCCGGCCGCCACGATCGACTCGCGCAGATAATTGCCGTGAATGCCGGTGAAGAGGTCGGTGTAGACGATGTCGCTGGCCCGGCCGCTGACGATGGCCTGCTTGTAGTCCGCAGCCGCCCGCGCCTCGTCCGTGGCGATGAAGGCCGAGCCGACATAGCCGCCGTCGGCGCCCATTGCCTGCGCCGCCAGCACCGCGTCGCCGGTCGCGATGGCGCCGGACAGGAACAGCGGTCCGTCGAACCAGGCGCGGATCTCCTGGATCAGCGCGAAGGGCGACAGCGTCCCGGCATGACCGCCGGCGCCCGCCGCCACGGCGATCAGGCCGTCGGCGCCCTTCTCGATCGCCTTGCGGGCGAAGCGGTCGTCGATCACGTCGTGCAGCACGATGCCGCCATAGGAATGCACCGCCTCGTTGACCTCCGGGCGGGCGCCCAGCGAGGTGATGACGATTGGCACCTCGTGCTTGACGCAGACCGCCAGGTCCTGCTCCAGCCGCGTGTTGGAGCGGTGGACGATCTGGTTGACGGCGAAGGGCGCGGCGCGCCGCTCGGGATGGTCGCGATCATGGGCGGCCAGCGCCGCCTCGATCTCGCAGAGCCATTCGTCGAGCTGGGCGGCGGGGCGGGCGTTCAGCGCCGGAAAGGCGCCGACGATGCCGGCCTTCGCCTGGGCGATGACCAGCGCCGGATTCGAGATGACGAACAGCGGTGCGGCGATCACCGGCAGCCGCAGCCGACCGTGGAGAAGCTTGGGAAGGGCCAGGATCGCACCTCTGATTTTGACGTAAACGTAAGAATACGGGCTCGTAGCAGATCGGCCGCGCTCTGCAAAGGCGCCGACGGTACCGGCGCGACAACCGGCAAGGCATCTTAGGACAGGCGCGGTGCGCTAGGCCCCATCCCGGCGTGTCCGACATGCCAGCGGTCGACAGGCGGCCGCACCATCTTGCCACGTCTTGCGCCGGGTCGTGCCAGGACCGATCTTGTGCGGCGATGTCCGACCTCTTTCCGCCCGTCCCTTCCACGCCCTCGCTCTTTGCCGAGCCGTGCGCCACCCGCGTGCGGGTCATCGACGTGGAGACGGCCGGCCAGCGCCTCGAGGAGGATGCGGTCATCGAGATCGGCTCGGTCGATCTGGATCTGGCCACCGGGGCAATCGGCAACCCGATGCAGACCCTGTGCGATCCCGGCGGCGTCGCGATCAATCCCCATGCGCGCAAGGTCCACCAGATCAGCGACGCGATGCTGGCGGGGGCGCCGTCCTTTGCCCAGGCGCTGCCGCCTTTCGCCGGCGCCGGCATCTACGCCGCCCAGCGCGCCAGCTTCGACCGCTCCCGGCTGCGCCTGACCGGCCGCTGGCTGTGCACCCACAAGCTGGCATTGCGGGCGTTTCCGCAGGTGCGGGCCCATGGGCTGCAGAGCCTGGTGAAATACCTGCCCCTCGACCTGGCGCCGGTCCGGCCGATGCTGGAGGGGCTGCATCCGCACCGGGCGCTGTACGACGCGGTCTGCACGGCGGTGCTGCTGCGCACGATCGCGGCAACGCTGATGCCCCGCTGCCAGGACGTGGCCGACTTCCTGGAGCGGGCCGAGCGGGCGTCGGCCGAGCCGGCGCTGCTGGCGCGGCTGCGGTTCGGCCGCCACAAGGGCGTGGCCCTTGCCGAGGTGCCGGACGCCTATCTGGAATGGCTGCTGCGCGAGCCGGGCATGGATGCCGACGCGGTCTTTACCGCGCGCTACCACCTGAAGCGCCGCAGCCTGCGCGGCGCGCGGCCGATGCCGTCGCCCAGCGTCTGAGCCCGTTGCCGCGGCGCGCACGCCCAGGCCGATGCACCGCTGCGGTCTCGCCCTATGTCTCCCCGACATCGCCGCAGCCTTGCCGGGACCCCATGAAGCGCTTTGCCGAACTTCTCGACCGCCTAGTCCTGACGCCGTCGCGCAACGGCAAGCTGCGCCTGATGGTGGATTTCTTTCGCCGGGTGCCCGATCCCGAGCGCGGCTATGCGCTGGCGGCGATCACCGGCGATCTCGACGTGCGCAGCGTCAAGCCGGCCATGCTGCGCGAATTGATGGCGAGCCGCATGGATGCGGTGCTGTTCGGCTATTCCTACGACTATGTCGGCGACCTAGCCGAGACCATCGCCCTGGTCTGGCCGTCGCCCCACGATGGCGGCGCGCGGCCCGCCGATCCGCCGACGCTGGCGGACGTCGTCGAGACTCTGGACGCCGCGACCCGCAAGGACGGGCCGGCGCTGGTCGAGGCATGGCTCGATCGTCTGGATTCCTCCGGCCGCTACGCGCTGCTGAAGCTGGTGACCGGCGCGATGCGCATCGGCGTCTCCTCGCGGCTCGCCAAGCAGGCGCTGGCCGAGTTCGGCGAGCGGCCGGTGGCCGAGATCGAGGAGCTCTGGCACGGGCTGGAACGGCCCTACGAGACGCTCTTCGCCTGGCTGGAGGGGCGCGGTGACAAGCCGGTCTCGGCGGCGGCCTCGCCGTTTCGGCCGGTGATGCTGTCGCAGGCGCTGGAGGAGCCCGATTACGGCCGCATTGACGCCGAGACCTATGCGGCGGAATGGAAATGGGACGGCATCCGCGTCCAGGCGACGGCCGAGAACGGCATCCGCCGGCTCTATTCGCGCACCGGCGACGACATCTCCAACGCCTTTCCCGACCTTCTCGACTTCATGACCTATGAGGGCGCGCTCGACGGCGAACTCCTCGTGGCGACGCCGCAGCCGCGCACGGGCGGAACGCCGAAGGTGCGGACGCATGACGGGGCGCCGGGCGACGACATCGTCGTCGGCACCTTCTCGGACCTGCAGCAGCGGCTGAACCGCAAGACCGTGTCGGCGGCCATCCTCAAGCGCTATCCGGTGTTCCTGCGGACCTACGACCTGCTGCAGGAGGGCGAAACGGATCTGCGCGCGCTGCCCTTCGCCGAGCGGCGCCAGCGTCTCGACCGCTTCGTCGCAACGCTCGAGCCGACCCGTTTCGACGTCTCGCCCTTCCTCCCCTTTGCCGATTTCGACGAACTGGCGCGCTTACGCGCCGGCCCGCCCCATCCGGTGATCGAGGGCGTGATGCTGAAGCGCTGGGATTCCACCTATGTGCCGGGCCGCCCGAAAGGGCCGTGGTTCAAGTGGAAGCAGGACCCGCATCTGATAGACGCGGTGCTGATGTATGCCCAGCGCGGCCACGGCAAGCGGTCGAGCTTCTATTCCGACTACACCTTCGGCGTATGGACCGGGCCCATGGACGACCCGGAACTGGTGCCGGTGGGCAAGGCCTATTTCGGCTTCACCGACGAGGAGCTGAAGCAGCTCGACAAATATGTCCGCGACAACACCATCGAGCGCTTCGGCCCGGTGCGTTCGGTCCGCGCCGAGCCCGACCATGGCCTCGTCCTGGAGGTGGCCTTCGAGGGGCTGGCCCGTTCCAGTCGCCACAAGAGCGGCGTGGCCATGCGCTTTCCGCGCGTCTCGCGCCTGCGTTGGGACAAGCCGGCCTTCGAGGCGGACCGGCTGGAGACGCTGCAGGCGATGCTGCCCGAGCCGATGCCGCAATAGGGCGGCGCGCGACGGAGTCGGCTTGTCGGTGCGGGAATGCGGGCTTGTGCCGCACGGATCTTCGGCCTACCTGCCGTGACAGGGACGCAGCGGAGCATTGCAACATGTCGGAACGGGTGAACAGGTTTCTCGGCGGCTCGCCGCTCGGCGTGATCATGCGGCTGATCCTGCTCTCGATCGTCGTCGGCGTGATCCTGTCGTGGCTGTCCTGGAGCCCGGCCGACGTCATCGACTGGTTCGTCGACCTCTTCGACTGGCTCTGGTTCAACATCTTCGGCTCGCTGGACCGGGCGTTCGACTATTTCCTGCTCGGCGCGGCGATCGTCATCCCGATCTTCATTATCTCGCGGCTGTTCACCATGGGGCGGCGCTAGGGCGATTACCGGCTCAGGCGAACTCCCAGGCCACCCGGTGCAGGAGGGAATGGCGCCGGGCGAGCCTTTCGATGTCGGTGAGATAGCCGCCGCCGATCACGCAGGCGACCGGGATCGCGCGGTCGCGGCAGGTGCCGATCACCGTGCGGTCGCGTTCGGCTAGGCCCGCCTCGCTGAGCGCCAGCCGGCCCAGCCGGTCGTCCTCGTGCGGATCGACGCCGGCATTGTAGAAGACGATGTCCGGCCGCGACCGGTCGATCGCCGCCGCCAGCGCCGGACGCAGGGCGGCGAGGTATTCGGCATCGCCGGTATTGTCCGGAAGCGCCACGTCGAGATCGGACGAGGCCTTGCGGACCGGGTAGTTCCGGGCGCCGTGCAGGGACAGGGTGAAGACCCGCGGCTCGGTCGCGAAGATGCGCGCCGTCCCGTCGCCCTGATGGACGTCGCAATCGACGACCAGGACGCGGCCGGCATCGCCATCGGCCAGGAGCAGTGACGCGGCCACCGCCACGTCGTTGAAGACCGAGAACCCAGCGCCGCCGGCCCGCGCCGCATGATGGCTGCCCCCGGCGGTGTTGCAGGCCAGCCCCTCGGCCAGTGCCATCCGGGCGGTCAGCACCGTGCCGCCGGTCGCGCAGCGCGAGCGCAGGGCGACCTTCTCGTCCACCCGGAAGCCGATCGCCTTCTCCATCGCCGCCGGCACGGCGGAAAACAGTACCTGGTCGACATAGAGCGGATCATGCGCCAGCCGCAGCCAGGCCGCGGGTGCCGGCACCGGCTGGTGATAGCCGCCGGGGGCGACCAGCCCGTCCTCGACGAGGATCTCGGCCAGCCGCGAGAATTTCGACATCGGGAACCGGTGCCGGGCGTCGAAATCCGCGTCGAAGGCAGGGTGGTGGATGATCGCAAGCGGCATGTCGGCTCAAGCTAGGGCGTCCTGGCGCGGAGGCACCGCGACAAGGTTTCGCTTGCCAGCAGCCATGCCGGGTGCGACTGGCCGCGGATGCGTGGACACATCGACCACACGGTGAGCCGGACGAACGATCCGGGCGGGGACGACCCGGCCGGCGGACCGCATCCCGACGGGGCGGCGCCGGGCGTGCGCCCCTTCGCGGTGACCCACCGCGACGTCTGGAAGATCACCCTTCCGATGACGCTGGCCTTCCTGACGACGCCGCTGATCGGTCTGACCGACACGGCCGTTGTCGGCCGGATCGGCGACGCCACGGCGCTGGGCGGCCTGGCCGTGGGCGCGCTGATCTTCGATTTCGCCTTCGCGACCTTCAACTTCCTGCGCTCGGGCACGACCGGGCTGACCGCGCAGGCGGCGGGGGAGGAGAACGGCCGCGAGATCCAGGCGGTGTTCTGGCGGGCCGTGGTGCTGTCGCTGGCGATCGGTGCCGGGCTGATCCTGGCCGAGCCGCTGATCACCGGCCTCGGCCTGCTGGCCATCGCGCCGGGGCCCGGCGTCGTCGCGGCGACGGGCCTGTATGTCTTCGTGCGGATGTTCTCGGCGCCCTTTGCCTTCCTCAACTACGCCATTCTCGGCCATGTGCTGGGCTCCGGCCGGGGCGGGCTCGGCCTGGCCCTGCAGGTCGTCGTCAACGGCACCAACATCGCCCTGTCGATCCTCTTCGGGCTGGTCATGGAATACGGCATCGCCGGCGTCGCCTTCGGCACGATCTGCGGCGAGGCCATCGGCGCCCTGGTCGGCCTCGTCGTCGTCGTGGCGCGGTTCGACGGGCGCGACCGGCCGTCCCGGGCGCGGGTCTTCGAGCGGCGCGGCTTCGTGCGGATGATCGCGGTCAATCGCGACATCATGATCCGGTCCTTCTGCCTGCTCGGCGCCTTCATGCTGTTTGCCCGGCTCGGCGCCCAGTTCGGCACGCTGGTCCTGGCGGCCAACGGCATCCTGATGAACTTCTTCGCGGTCGGCGGCTATTTCCTGGACGGCATGGCGACGGCATCCGAACAGCTCGTCGGCCGCGCCGTCGGCGCCCGCTACCGGCCGGCCTTCGACCGGGCCGTCCGCCTGACCATGTTCTGGGGCATCATCCTGTCGCTGGGGCTGTCGGCGGTCTTCCTGTTCGGCGGTACCTGGCTGATCGCGGGCCTGATGACGGACGAGGCGGTCCGCGGCATGGCGAGCGACTATCTGCTCTTTGCGGCGCTGACCCCGGCAGCCGGGGCGCTGGCCTTCATCATGGACGGGGTATTCATCGGCGCCACGTGGTCGCGCACCATGCGCGACATGATGATCGTCTCGTTCCTGGCCTTTGCGGCGGCGGCCCATGCGCTGACGCCGCTTTTCGGCAATGCCGGGCTCTGGGCAGCGTTGCTGGGCTTTCTCGGTCTTCGCGGCATCAGCCTGCTTGCCCTCGTTCCACGCCGGCGCGCCGAGACCTTTCCGCCCTCCGCCTGACCTTGCCAGGGCCATGACGAACGGTGCGCCAGCGCGCTTGTCCACAGGCGGCGCGGCCGGCCGAGGGAACCAAGATCCGGGGTATTCCGTTTGCCGTCCACCTTTCGACATGATCGGTGTGCGCGCAGTTTGCCGACCGAACTCCATGAGACCGACGGCAGAGTGGCATGAAGCAGCGCGACGACTGGCATCTTACCGAAATCATTGGCCATGAGCTGGGACGGGGAGATCCGTTCGCGGCCGCCATTCGCGGAACGCGGATGCCGATGATCATCACCGATCCCCGGCAGGACGACAATCCGATCGTCTTCGCCAATGCTGCCTTCCAGGATCTGGTGGGTTATGAGCGCGACGAGATCATCGGCCGCAACTGCCGGTTCCTGCAGGGGCCCGACACCGATCAGGATGCCCTGCAGCGTCTTCGCCAGGCGATCGCGGACGAAACGGCGATCAACGTCGAATTGCGCAATTACCGCAAGGATGGCTCGGCCTTCTGGAATTCGCTCTTCGTCAGCCCGGTCCGCAGCGAAGGCGGGGAGGTGCAGTTCTTCTTCGCCTCGCAGATCGACATCACCCATCGCGTCGAGGCCGAACAGGCGCTGGCGCGCCAGAAGGAAGAGGTCGAGGCGCAGGTCCGCGCCCGCACCCAGGACCTGGAAACGGCGCTCGAGGCCAAGACCCTGCTGCTCAACGAGGTCGACCACCGGGTCAAGAACAACCTGACCATGATCGGCTCGCTCCTGCGCCTGCAGATGCGCTCCATTCCGGATCCGAAATTCCGCGAGACGCTGGAAACTATGCTGGAGCGCATCGACGCTCTGGCGGCGGTGCATCGCCGGCTCTACCAGGCCGACGACGTCACCCGCTTCGATGTGGGCGCCTTCGCCGAAAGCCTCGCCTCCGACGTCCTGGGGGCCAGCGGACGCGGAGACATCCGCCTGCGCAGCAATTGCGAGGCGGTTGCGATTTCCGCCGACAAGGCGGCGCCTGTCGGCCTGATCCTCAACGAACTCATCACCAATGCGGTCAAGCACGCCTATGGCGATGGCCGCGGCGGTGAACTCTCGCTCGACGTGCGGCAAAGTGACGGCCACGCGCTGATCGACCTGCGCGACGACGGCCCGGGCTTCGACGAGGCGCAGATCGCGCGTAAGCCCACGCGGTGTACCGCCTTCACAGCGTTCGCCGTATCGGTGAAGTCCTAGGAATAATCCTAGGAGCAGCACTATGACGATAGCAAAGTTCGAGGTGATTACCGGCGG